>DASQBH010000822.1:0-3368 GCA_035635315.1 Longimicrobium sp. | reverse complement strand
GTTGGGGATGATCTCGGCGCCGGCGGGAAAGAGCGCCTGCTTGCGGTTGTTGGGCGGCATCTCCATCCCCCGCTTGCGGAACCGCTCCACGATCCAGTCCAGCGACGGCTGATGCAGCACCATCTCGCGCCCCGCGAGCTTCGCCAGGCACGCCATGGTCAGGTCGTCGGACGTCGGCCCCAATCCGCCGGTGCTCACGACCAGCTCCGCCTGCTGCAGCGCCTGGCGAAAGGCGCGGATGATCTCGTCCTCCTCGTCGCGCACGGAAAAGCCGGCGATGGGCTCCACCCCCACCGCCCGCAGCTCGCCGGCAATGAAGCCGGAGTTGGTGTCGGTCGTAAGCCCGCCGACGATCTCGTCGCCGATGGCAAGGAAGGCGGCTTTCATCAGTGCGAAAGTGCGAGAGTGCGAGAGTGCGAGAGTGCGAAAGTGCGAAAGTGCGAAAGTGGCGGATGCTGCTCCGTTCAGGGGGAGAGGCCCTGGTTGGGACTGGCCAGCGTGTCGATGCGGATGATCCGCAGGGAGTCTCCACGAAGCTCGCGGTGGGTGCGGAACCAGCGCCTGTGCGGAACTTCGTCCGGCTCCTGTTCGACGGTCCGCGTGAGAACCCAGCGGCCGTCCTTCCGGCAATATGTCCCCGAAGACCAGTGGCCCTGCCCCATCTTCCAGCTGGTTTGCGCGCACGGCGATCCTGCGATCCTGCGTACGTTGCCTCCGCCGCTCAGCACGGTGTCGCGCACGAACGCGCGCTGCGTGGGAGCGTAGAGGAACACGTCGTACATCACGCCCCCCTGACCGCTGAACGTCCGCACCCGCAGGTCCGTCCACCCGTCGCCGTTCAGGTCTTCGCCCACCAAGAGCTCGGTTCCTTCACGCGCACGCTCGTCGTTCTCTACCTCCAGCCGCTGCAGGGGGCGCGCGGCCTCCGGCGGCGTGTAGACGTCCACGGCCACGGGAACTCTCGCCTCACCCAGCACCACCAGCCGCACCCCGGGCCCGTCCGGACGCAGTGCGCAGCGGTACTCCACCCCTCGCGCCAACGCGACCGAGTCGTACAGCTGCCAGTATCCGGGGTCGCCTTCCCCGGGCTGCGGCCGGGCGCCGGCGTAGCGGCAGTCGTTGGGCGGAGGTCTCCGCACGCGGGGCGATTCGGCGCTGTCGGCCGTCGCGGCCGTCCCGGCGGCCGTCGCCACCACCGTGTCCGTGCCGGGGATCACCACCGTCCGGTCGACAACGGGCTCGCGGGGACCGCAGCCCGCGAAGGTGGCGGCCAGCCAGCAAAGCGGTACGACGTGGGCGGTGCGCATGGGCGTGCGTGCGAGAGTGGCGGATCCAGCGCGTCCGTCAGAGGTTGGGATCGGCCAGCGTGTCCACGCGGACGACCCGCAGCGTGTCTCCGCGAAGCTCGCGGTGGGTGCGGATGTAGCCGCCGTGTTCAGCCCGATCCTGGGAGACGGTGCGCGTGAGGATCCAGCGGCCGCCCTTCCAGCAATACGCCGCGCTGGACCAGACGCCCAGCGCCATCTTGTGGCTGGTTCCCGCGCAGGGCTCTCCCGCCAGCCTGTGCACCCAGCTCTCGCTGCTCAGCACGGTGTCCGGGACGAACGCGCGCTGCGTGGGAGCGTAGAGGAACACGTCGTACACCACGCCCCCCTGGCCGCTGAACGTCTGCACCCGCAGGTCCGTCCATCCATCCCCGTTCAGGTCCTCGCCTATGACGAGGTCGTTGCCTTCGCGTGCGCGCTCGTCGTTGTCCAGCAGGAGCCGCTGCAGGGGGCGGCCGGCCTCCGGCGGCGAGTGGACGTCCACCGCCATGGGTATCCCCGACTCGCCCCGCACCACCAGCCGCACCTCAGGTCCCTGCGGCCGCAGGGCGCAGCGGTACTCCACCCCGCGCGCCATCGCCGTCGAGTCGTACAGCTCCCAGTGCCCTGGATCGCCGATCCTGGTCCGCGGCCGGGCGTCGGTGTAGCGGCAGTCGTCGGGCGGCAGGATTTCCGTGCGGGCCGGCCCGGCCGTGTCCGTGATCGGGATGATCGTCGGTACCACCGTGTCGACGCTGGGTGTGGCGGACGCCTCGCCGGCCGCACGCTCACGCGAACCGCAGCCGGCGAACGCGGCGGCCAGCCAGGAGAGCGTAACGAAATAGGCGAGGCGCATGGCGTTGCGTGGATGTGGAAGTGCGAACGGCGGACGGTCTTACCACTCCGGTGCGTCCTCAGGCACCGTGTCCAGGCGGACCACCTGCATTCGTCCGCCGCGACGCTCGCCCAGGGTGCGGATGACCCGGCGGTTGTGGGAATCCGGCCCGGCACCGAGGAGCTCCTGGCGAAAGCTGCGCATCTGCACCCACGTTCCACCAGACCAGCAGTACTCGGCGGTGGAGTAGTCCCACGCGCCCGACTTGGTGCTGGTGCCCACGCACGGCCGCTGGCCAGGAAGGCGGTGCACGTTCATCCCGGGAAGCGCCGTGTCGGGCACGAACCGGCGCGAGGATGGGTCGAACCGGAACACCTCCGACATCTGGCCGGCGCTCCCGTACCAGGTGTTCACACGCAGGTCCATCCACCCGTCGCCGTTCAGGTCCTCGCCCACCAGCAGCTCGTTTCCTTCGTACGCACTCTGGTCGTGATCCACGGTGAGCGTCTGCAGGGGGCGGGAGGCGCCCGGTGGCGAGAACACCTCCAGCGTCGTGGGGATGCTCCATTCGCCGCGCAGCACCAGCCGCACCTCGGGCCCGTCCGGCCGCAGCCTGCAGCGAAAAGGGACTCCGCGGGCCATCACCGCGCTGTCGTACCGTTCGCCGTACCCGGGATCGTTGACGTCGGGCCGGGGCCTGCCATCGGTGAACCGGCAGTCCCTGGGGTTGTGCCACCGCTCCGCCGCGGCCTGGCCCGTGTCCGCCCGTGTCGCCGCCGTCGTATCGGGGGTGACGGGCGCGGGGCTCGTGATGGTGAAGTCCCCGGTCGCGACGACGGGCGGGGGAGACGGAGCACGCTCGTCGCGGCCGCAGCCGGCAAAGGCGGCGATGGTAAACCAGGCGAGCGTCAAAACCCGGGTACGGCGCATAGTCGGTGCGTGCGAGAGTGCGCTTCGGCCGGCTTTTGTCCTGAGCGAGTGAACTCGCCGCAACGACTGCGGAAAGCCCCACAAACTACGTGGGGCTTCAACTGCAAATGGCAGACGCAGCGATGCTCGCGGATCGGCACCGTCCACCCCCGCAGTCCGCGCAGGCGGACTTCGTGCCGTTCCAGCCGCGATTTCAATCGCCCGAGAAGGGCCTGGCGACAAGGGCCGGTACTTCCCGCATCGTACCCTCGTATCCCGTACCTTCGTACCCTCTCCCCTACTTCCCCCGCATCGCCCGC
>DASQBH010000821.1:0-2524 GCA_035635315.1 Longimicrobium sp. | reverse complement strand
GGTCGCCGCCCATGGCACGGGCCAGGCGGCGCGAGATGGCCAAGCCCAGGCCGCTCCCCGGCTCGCGCTTGCTCTTGGTGCCGGCCGCGATCTGCAGGAACTCCTCGAAGACGGCTTCCTCGCTTCCGGCGGGAAGGCCGGGGCCGGTGTCGCGCACCTCCAGCCAGGTGCGCCCGTCGCTGCTCCCCGCCACCACGGCCACCTCGCCATGCTCCGTGAACTTCACGGCGTTGGAAAGCAGGTTGACCAGGATCTGCCGCACCCGCGGCGGGTCCACGCACAGCAGGGCGTCGCGCTGGGCGTCGATGTCCATGCGCAGCTCCAGCTTTTTGCTGCGCGCCTGCGGCTGCACCGCCACCAGCGCCTCGTCCACCAGGTCGCCCAGGCGCACCTCCTCGCGGTGGAACTCCATCCGCCCCGCGTCCAGCTTGGCCAGGTCCAGGATGTCGTTCACCAGCTGCGACAGGTGGCCGCTCACCTGGCTGATGCGCTCGATCATCTCCAGCTGCTGGCCGTTCAGGTCGCCCACGATGCCGTCGGCCAGCAGCTCGCTGTAGCCCACGATGGCGGTGATGGGCGTGCGCAGGTCGTGGCTCATGGCGCTGAAGAAGCGCTCGCGCCGGAACGCGGCCTCCGTCAGCTGGGCGTAGGTGCGCAGGTTGGCCAGCACCGCCGCCGCCTGCGTCCCCACCATCACCGCCAGCCGCCGCGTCTCCTCGTCCGCCCCGCCCTCGCGCCAGCCGGCGACCAGGGCGCCCAGCGTCTCGCCGCGGTAGCGCAGGGGCACCATCAGCCCCTGCCCGCCGCCGGGGATGGGGACCGGGCGCAGCTGGTCGCCGTCCTCCTCGGCCAGGGCGATGAGCGCCGCCCGCTCCTCCTCGCCGCCGTCCGCCGTCCAGGCGCGCGGCTGGGGAAGGGTGGGGGCGTGCAGCGCGACGGCGTCGGCGTCCAGCACCTCGGCGGCGCGGGTCTGCAGAATGCGCCACACCTCGTCCGCATCCACCACCCCCGCCGTCTCTTCCGCCAGCCCGCACAGAAGCTCCAGCCTGTGCACCAGCCGCGCCCGCTCCGCGTCCGGGGCGGCGGGGGCGTGCAGGGTGGCGGGCGCTTCGCCGTGGGGCATGGACGGACCTTTCCGGGTGGAGATGACGTGCGAACCGGGCGGGCGGCAGGGAAGACGCGTGCGCGGACGGGGCGGGGCGGCTATGTTGGCCGCTCCAGACCACCGCCACCGGAACGCGCAGATGAGCCTTCCACCGCTCCGCTTGAGGAAGAACGAAGACCGCAGGCTGCGTGCCGGGCACCTGTGGGTGTTCAGCAACGAGGTCGACGTGGCCGTCACCCCGCTGACCGCCTTTGAGCCCGGCGCCATGGCCGAGGTGCAGGACGCCCGCGGCGCGCCCCTGGGCACGGCGTACGTAAACCCGCGCTCGCTCATCGCCGCGCGGCTGGTGAGCCGCCAGCGCCACCGCAAGCTGGACGGCGACCTGCTGCGCCGCCGCATCGTCCGCGCGCTGGCGCTGCGCGAGACGCTGTTCGACCGACCCTTCTACCGCCTGGTCTACGGCGAGGGCGACGGGCTGCCGGGGCTGATCGTGGACCGCTTCGGCTCCGTCCTCGTCGCGCAGATCACCACCGCCGGGATGGAGCGCGTGGTGGCCGAGGTGCTGGAGGCGCTGCAGGAGACGCTGGAGCCCACCGGGATCCTCCTCCGCAACGACACCTCCGGCCGCGCGCTGGAGGGGCTGGAGAGCTACGTGCAGCCCCACGGCGAGGTGCCCGACGTGCTGGAGGTGGAGGAGAACGGCGTCCGCTTCGAAGCGCCGGTCACCGGGCAGAAGACGGGGTGGTTCTACGACCATCGGATGAACCGGGCCCGCATGGCCGCGTACGTGCGCGGCCGCCGCGTGCTGGACGTGTTCAGCTACGTGGGCGGATGGGGAGTGCAGGCTGCGGCCGCGGGCGCGCGGGAAGTTCTCTGCGTCGACGCCTCCGCGCCCGCGCTGGAGTTCGCCGCCCGCAGCGCGCAGCTGAACGGCGTGGCCGACCGCGTCGCCACCCGCCGCGCCGACGCGTTCGACGCGCTGATGCGGATGGGGGCGGACGGGGAGCGCTTTGGCGTGGTGGTGCTGGATCCCCCCGCGTTCATCAAGCGGAAGAAGGATGCAAAGGCGGGGGAGGAGGCGTACCGGCGCGCCAACCAGCTGGCGATGGAGCTGCTGGAGCCGGACGGCATCCTGGTGAGCGCGTCGTGCTCGTACCACATGCCGCGCGAGGGGCTGCAGGACGCCATGCTGCGCGCCAGCCGCCGCCTGGGCCGCGAGCTGCAGGTGCTGGAGGAGGGGCACCAGGGTCCGGACCACCCCGTGCACCCCGCCATCCCCGAGACCGCCTACCTCAAGTCCTTCATTGGGCGCGTGGCTTAGCAACGGCAACTTCAAAGCTCACGCGGAGGCGCGGAGGTGCGCGGAGAGACGCGGAGAAACGAAGAGGGAAGGGGATGGGATAGGGATGACGACGAACT
>DASQBH010000820.1:0-3744 GCA_035635315.1 Longimicrobium sp. | reverse complement strand
TCTCCGGCTCGATGAAGGCCAGGACCTCGATGTTGTCCGGGCCGCACAGCGGGCACGGGACGTTCGACGGGTCCTTGCGGTAGGCCATCAGCAGCTCGAGGGCCTCGGCGTCGGTGAACGGCCCCTTGGGCTGTGGCAGGGCCTCGGCCAGCTCCTTCGCGATCCGGTTCATCTGCCCCTCCTCAGGGAATCTGTCAGGGTCGTCAGCCGATCCGTTCGGTTCGTCTCTCGCGTGCCATCTGGTAAAGCAACCGCCGTGCCACACTCGCCGAACCCGGTAACTACAATAAGAGCAACGAATTCCGCTGTCCCGGCATCATTTCCGGGCGGGGTGGGCCTAAGCAAGCACCGGGCCAATCGTGCTCCGTGTGCTCCGTTTCACCGATGCACCTGTTCCCCCCCGGGTACAGTATGGACGCCGAATGAGGATTACACAAGGACGTTAAATGCGCGGTGGATTGGAGTGGCAAATTCGGCATTTTCGGAATTGCGCGTCGTGGCTGGATTGGATCGCGATCAAGGGCTGTCCTGACCAACGGCGGGAACGGTGTGTATCAGCCTAACCTCCTGCCCGATCATCAGTTTCCCATCCACCGCACCTGTTTCATCCCATAAAACGACCGGAGCGGCAGACTTCTGTCCGCCGCTCCGGCAATCTCACGTCACCCGTTCACCCTCACCCGCCCGTCGGCGGATTCGACGCCGGCAGCGGGGGCGAGTCCGGCCGCAGGGTGCGCTCGAAGAGCTCGTAGATGCGGCGGTACTCGTCGGCCCAGGAGTCGGCGCGGACAAAGGCGTGGTCCTCCACGGGGTAGACGGCCATCTCCCAGTTGGTCTTGCCCAGCTCGATCAGCCGCTGCGCCAGGCGCACCACGTCGCTGAAGTGCACGTTGGTGTCCACCATGCCGTGCGCGATCAGCAGGTCGCCGCGCAGCCCCTCGGCAAAGTAGATGGGCGACGAGCGGCGGTAGGCGAGCGTGTCTTCCTGCGGCAGGTTGAGGATGCGGCTGGTGTACCAGTGGTTGTAGTGCGACCAGTCCGTAACCGAGCGCAGCGCGGCGCCGCTGCGAAAGGTCTCCGGCTCGGTGAACATCCCCATCAGGGTGATGAAGCCGCCGTACGAGCCGCCGTACAGGCCGATGCGCTTCGGGTCCACCCCCTCGTTCTGCACCATCCACCGCGCGGCGTCCACGTTGTCGCTCAGGTCCTTGCCGCCCATGTGGCGGTAGATGCCCGTGCGCACCGCCGCGCCGTACCCGGACGAGGCGCGGAAGTCCACGTCCATCACGGTGTACCCGCGCGAGGCCAGCAGGTGGTTGAACATGTACTCGCGAAAGTACGTGCTCCAGCCGCGGTGGGCGTTCTGCAGGTAGCCGGCGCCGTGGACAAAGATCACGGCGCCCCCGTGCGGCTGCGCGCCCAGGTCGCGCGGGCGGTAGATGCGGGCGTGCAGCGTCTGCCCGTCGCGCGCGCGGAAGGTGACCACCTCGGGCTGAATCCAGGGCCCGCGGCGAAACTCGGGGGTGCGCGACTCGGTGACCTGCGCGGGCTGCGCGCCGGGCTGGGCCGGCATCAGGTACAGCTCCGGGGGCGCGTTGGCGGTGGAGTGCAGCAGCGCCAGCATCTGCCCGTCGTGCGAAAGCGTGCCCTCCGTCCACCCCTGCAGCGGCGTGAGCCGTGTGCGCGGCCCGCCCGTGACGGGGACGGTGTAGATGGCCCGCTCGCCCGGGTGCGTCTCGCTGGTGGTGAGGTAGAAGGTGCGGTCGTCCGGCGAAAGGTCGACGCCGGTGACCTCCCACTGCCCGGAGGTGACCGGCGTGGCGCGGCCGCCCGTAAAGGGGACGGTGTAGAGGTGCGCGTACCCCGTGCGCTCGGAGATGAAGTACACGCGGTCGTTTCCGGCGAACCCCGCGGTGAACAGCCCCGGCCCGCCCACCCACGCCGTGTCGCGAATGGCGTCCAGCACCGTGGGCTTGCCGTCCGTGCCGACGGCGTAGATCCAGCGGTCCTTGTAGTCGTAGGGGATGCCGATCAGCAGGGCGCGGTCTTCCGTGGGCGCCCAGCCGCCCCCGTTGAGCGTGACCTTGCGGGCGCGATGGACGCTGTCCACCTGCACCCACGTGAGCGAGCTGGTCTGCAGGTCCAGGATGGCCGCGCGGTCGGCGCCCTCCACGTCACCCACCTTGGTGCGCACGTTCATGGGCTCGGTGTAGCCGCTTTCCGTGACCCACGCGGGGACGATGGTCTGCTGCTGCCCCTCTACCCGCTCGCCCACCGTCAGCAGCACGTACCTGCCGCTGGGCGACACGTCCCAGTAGTTGATCGACGCGTTCTTGCCGATGTACACCGGCCGCACCTCGGTGCGCAGCGAATCCAGCCGCTCCCGCGCCTCGCGCGCCTCCACCCGGTCGCGGACCACGTCGAACAGCTCCGTCTGCTGGCGCCGCAGGTTGCCGCGCTGCCCCTCCAGCGACGGGTCGCGCGGGGCGTTTTCCAGACGGAAGTCGGTAACCTGGCGAAGCGGGCCGCCGTCTACCTCGGTCGCGTAGATGTTGTTGTTGCTGAACCAGTAGACGGTGCGCCCGTCCGCCGAGAACTCGGGCCCGTTTTCGCGCGCGGGCGTCTGCGTGATGCGGCGCTCGGTGCCGTCCCTGAACGCCACGTAGATGTCGTTCAGGCGCACGAAGGCGCGGCGGGTGCGGGCGGCGTCCCACGCCCCGTTCACGGCGGGGGCGATGCGGTCGGCCACCGAGTCGGCCAGCATCTCCGGTGTGCCGCCGGTGGCGGGGACGCGGTAGACGTGCGTCAGGGTGTCGCGGGCCTCGGGGGCGCGCCAGCGAAAGTAGACCCAGCGGCTGTCTTCGCTGAAGCGCACCTCGTCGGGCGAGCGGCCCACCAGCTCGGGGCCGCGCATGATGTTGCGGACGGAAAGGTCAAAGCCGGTGGCGGTGGTCTGCGCCTGGCCCGGCGCCGCGGCCAGCGCCGCCGCCAGCGCGCAGAACGCGGCCGGTCCGCGCAGCAGAGAGCGGATCATCATCCCGGAGACTCGGGTGTGGGGGAGGGTGACTGCTAATGGTTTAGCAGTTTACGTCGCGATGCCGCCGGGTTCAAGACGGCGGAAGGAAAACCGATTGGACTCACGCAGAGTCAGCAGAGTTGCCAGAGGAAGAGATCCGGGCGTCGACCCCGATTCTCTGCCGTCCACACGACTCTTTTATGATCGATGATCGGCGCGATCAGTCCGGGAGCTTGATCTCGGGCTTGTCGGGGTGGCGGCGGTAGAGCACGCCCACGCGGCCGATGGCCTGCACCGCCACCGCGCCCTCGATGCGCTCCGCCAGCGCCTGCGCGCCCTCGCGGGCCTTCATGGGCGCGGCCTCCAGGATCCGTACCTTGAGCAGCTCGCGGGTGTTGAACGCCTCTTCAAGCGAGCGCACCGTCTGGTCCGTGATCCCCTCCTTGCCCACGAACACCACGGGGTTCAGGTGATGCGCCAGCGACTTGAGGTACGCGCGCTGCCTGGGGGTGATCTCCACGGCCGGATCCGCTCTTCTGGTGGGTTGATGTACAGCCTTCGCGCAGCAAGATAGCGAGCCGCGTGCCGATTGGCAGGAGCACCGCCCGGATCCGGGGAACCGTGTCCACCGGATCCGTCTTCTATGCTTCGGAAGGAACGGTGCGAGCGGCAGGGCGCCCCCCTCCCCGGCCCTCCCCCGCAAACTGCGCGGGGGAGGGAGAATTCGA
>DASQBH010000819.1:0-2708 GCA_035635315.1 Longimicrobium sp. | reverse complement strand
GCTGTGGATTCACGCCAACGATCCCGGTGCCGATCCCGGACTGCTGGTGCGGGCGGAGCGCGACCTGCAGGCCGCCGTGGCCGCCGCGCCCACCCTGGCGGGCGCATGGGCCACGCTCGCCTTTCTGCTCTACGCGCGCGGCGACATCGCCGCGAGCGAGCAGATGGCCCGCAAGGCGCTGGAGCAGGACGCCTGGCTGGAGGACGCGGACCAGGTGCTGGAGCGCCTGTTCCAGGCTGCCCTCATGCGGGCCGACTATCGCGCCGCCGAAGAGGCGTGCGACCGGGGACGGGCCTCCTTTCCCCGTGACTGGCGCTTTGTCGAGTGCCGGCTGAGCCTGCTGCGCGAGGACGGTACGCGCCGGCCGGATCCCGTGCTGGCCTGGCGGCTGGTGGACGAGCTGGACGCGCTGGACCCGCCCGCTCGCGCCGTCGCGGCCGGGCGGGCGTACTCGCCGATCTACCGGCGGATGCTGGCCGCGGCCGTTTCCGCCCGCGCGGGGGACACCGAACGCGCCCGGGCCACGCTGGACCGGGCGCGGGTGGATGCCGCGGCCGACCCCCAGGCGCGGGTATCGCTGGCGTACGACGAGGCCGTGGTGCTGCTGCTGCTGGGAGACCGCGACCAGGCGCGCGAGCGGCTGGAGGTGTATCTGGCCCAGAATCCCGGCCTGCGCCCTTTCGTGGCGCGCGACCCCCTGCTGCGCGAACTGTTCACCGCACCCGTCTCCAAATCCCGGTGAACCCGTCCGCGGGTGCGGCCCGGGGTGCCCTGTCCGTGCCGCGTGCGGGGGGAGGGCCCGGCTGCCCGGACCCTCCCGCTCGGGCTCAGTGAAAGCGCTTGCGGTGCAGGATCATGAAGTCGTGCAGCGTGAGCATCCGGTGTCCGTACGACGCGCGGTGCAGGACGCCCACCTCGTGGCGCGGCAAGAACCACGGCGACGGCTTCCCATGGGCCCTGTGGTCATCCTCCTTCTGGAGCTTCGCCACGTGCTTCTCCGGCAGGCCGCTCCGCAGCATCTTGTTGAGGGAAACCTCGTCCTCGGTGACCCACGCCGACTTGGGCAGGTGCACCAGCCCGTAGACCACCGGGTCCTCCTCGTCCAGGTTCGCCTCGCCGTCCGGCGTCGCTGCATCGGCCTTCGCTGGCGCCGCGACGGTGTTCCCGGCGGGCTCCACGTCCCCGGCCTCGATGTAGACCAGCCCGTCGGTGATGTCTACGGGCGGTATGTAGTCCGGGTCCCACGCGGTGCGCATGGTCGCCAGGTCCTCCGGTGCGGCGAAGCCCAGCTTGGAGGCGTAGTAGGGGAACAGGAACTGCTCGATGGCGCCCGTGCTCCAGAACACCGCGTCGCCATCCCCCACGTTCTCGGGCTCTTCACCGGGCGGCTGGAACCAGACCGTCTTCACCTGCGGCCGGCCGGCGGGCATCGTGGGCGTGCTGGCCGGGATCACCACGTCGCCGGGCTCCAGCGGGGGAAGCTCCGCGTAGGCCATGTCGTCCAACCCCGCGCCGCTGGTCCTGAAGATGAAGTAGCGCGATTCCGTGCCCAGCGAGGCCGCGTACTCGGTCATGGCGCGCAGATCCATGTACTCCGGGTACACGGGATCCGGCAGCGTGTCCATGGCCCCGCGCGTGTAGGGCACGTCGTCGGCCCGGTGGCCAAGGAGCTCGGGCAGGTCACCGCCCGGAGCGTTCCAGGGCTGCTCCGGGTCAAGAAAGTCGCTCAGCGACAGGGCGTACAGCGTGTTCGCGTCCCCGGGGAGGGCGAACACCACGCAGAAGGCCTTGTCCAGCTCCAGTGCGGTATCCAGGTCCGGATGGGTGACGTGCATCAGGCCGTACACCGTCACCAGGTCGGGCCGATAGAAGTTCCACGCCTGCTGCAGGCGCGAGAGCATGACGCCGGCCTGGTGGCCGCCGCACGAAGCCACGTACGGAAAGATGAACTTCTGCACCGCCGAGTCGCTCCAGAACACGGCGTCGGCCCGGTAATCCACCGCGTTCAGCATGGGCACGCCGGTCAGATCCTCGGTGGCGGGGGGTACCTGCAGCCCGACTTCGGCAATGTCGGGGAACTTGCCCGGGAGCAGGGTGGGCACCAGCACCTGGGCCGCGTCCACGTCGTTGGATGTCGCGCGCGTCAGGGTTTTGCCCGTGAAGACGAAGTGCGCCCGCTCGTTCGCGATGCCTGCCGCCCACTCGCACAGCAGGCGCAGCTGCGTGTAGCCAAGCGGCGGGACGTCGGGCAGGTTCTCGTCGGCGAACGTGTGGATTCGGTTCACCGGCTTCGGCAGCACGGCGGTGGAGCTGGAATGGTCTCGCATGGTGGTGTCTCCGGAATCGGGTTGGCGGGGATCGTTCCCGCACCGGCGGCGCCCATCGCCGCGCGGTCGGGGAGAAAGGTGCCGCCGCCCCGTCAACCGCCTGTCGAGTCCCCCTCAATCGCCCCTCTCAACCTCCTCCGCCGCTCGGATCCTCGTTCTCAAGATGTTGATGTATATTGACTTGCGCGAATCGTGAAATCGCACGGTGATCAGGGAGTGCTCCCCGTTTTCCTGATGCGCGGAGTGGGTGGATGGTTCTCGGGATCGCGCATCAGGGGGTGCGCACGGCCTGCTTTCGTGTGCTTGCGGAGAGCATCTGCCGATCGGCATCCCTCCCAAAAAACGCGGATGTGCCCCCTGCCGCACTTCCATCCCTCTCCC
>DASQBH010000818.1:0-3464 GCA_035635315.1 Longimicrobium sp. | reverse complement strand
CAAGCAGTCCTGACGATGCCCGAATCCACGCGCCCGGCGCCCATCATCTGCCTGGAGGGGCCCAGCGCGGTGGGCAAGACCACGCTGGCGGCCGAGTTCGCGCGGCGGGCGGGCGCGGCCGTGATCCCGGAGCTCGACGCGAGCGCGGCACCGCCGATTGCGGAGTCCGCCGCGTGGTTCGTGGACGCGCACGCCGCGCAGTGGAAGCGCGCTCGCGAGCTTGCCGTACGGGCGCCGCTGGTGGTGATGGACGGAGATCCGTTCAAGGGGCTGTGGTTCAACCGGGTGTTCGCCGAGCAGGGTTGGCCCGGCCTCGATGCCCAAGCGCCGGCGCACCACGCGCACATCGCGGCGGGCACGCTGGCGTTCCCGGACCTGTACGTGGTGCTGCTGGCCACGGAGGCGCAGCTGCGCGCGCGCCGCGCGGGCGATCCCACGCGCACCCGCCGCAACCACGAGATGCACCTGCGGCTCATCGATCCCCAGCGGCGCTACTTCCAGGCGCTGCAGGAGGCCGATCCGCCGCGCGTGCTGCTGCTCGACACCACCGCGCGCGACGCCCTGCCCGACGCGGTGCTCGCGGCCGTCGAGGCGCTTCCGTCCGATCCGCCCGACTCCGCGCGCCTGTTCGACCACATGGCCCGCTGGGTCGCCACGCACGATGAGGGTGTTGCCAACCCTCTTTACCTTTGAAAACGCAAAGGCCAGTCATCCTGAGGGAGCGCCACACCTGACCTGAATCCACACAACCGCTTGCGCGCGACCGAAGGACCTTCTCTCCGCTCTCGCGGGCCGGTTCCGTGACGTAATCCAGCCTCACGGTACTGCCGGCAAGGTCCTTCGGTCGCCGCCATGGACCCTGCAAAGGCAAAGACTTGCGCGGCGGCTCCCTCAGGATGACTGTCCGCTGGGATCGGGGTTCAGCAACAGCCGCTCAGGAAATCACCTGGCAGGACGTGGACGATCATCAAGGAGTGCGACCGTGAAAGGCTCCACCCGCAAGCCGGGCGCAGGCGGCGCATCGACGGAGGAGGTCGAGGCGTTTCTCGACGCGCTCGATCATCCGCGCAAGCCGGAGATCCTCGCGCTGAGGCGGATCATCCTGGGCGCAGATCCCGCCATCGCCGAGGGGATCAAGTGGAACGCGCCCAGCTTCCGCACCTCGGAGTGGTTCGCCACCTTCCACCTGCGCGCCAAAGCCGGCGTGCAGGTCATCCTGCACTTTGGCGCCAAGGTGCGCGACAAGTCCGTCGCCCGCGCCGCCATCGCCGACCCCGACGCGCTGCTCGCCTGGCTGGGCGAGGACCGCGCATCGGCCACGTTCCGCGACCTGCCTGACGTCGAAGCGAAGCAATCCGCCTTCGCCGCCGTCATCCGCGAGTGGATCTGCCACGTGTAGCGCCGCGTTTCGCGGATGTCGATCCTGGGAATCGCCGTTCGTCGGAAGGGTAGAGGCGGGCAGATGCCCGGCTGCGGAACCCGAGATCACGAGGAGCGGACGATGAGCATTACGGCGACGATCGACCAGGGACGCGCGGCGGTGGTTTCTCCGCGCGCGGCGAAGGGGGCGGGCAGGGGGATGATCCTGACGGGACGCGTCATCAGCGGGTTCGCGGCGCTCTTTCTGCTGGCGGACGGCGTGCTGCGGACGATCCGCTTTCAGCCGTACGTGGACGGCACCGTGCAGTTCGGCTATCCGCAGCACCTGGCGACGCCGATCGGTGTGGTGCTGGTGGTCTGCACGCTGCTGTACCTGATCCCGCGGACGACGGTGCTGGGCGCCATCCTGCTGACCGGCTACCTGGGTGGCGCCACGGCGTCGCACGTGCGGATGGAGGATCCGTTCTTCCTCTTCGCCGCCGTCTTTGGCGTGCTGGTGTGGGCGGGGCTGTACCTGCGCGAGCCGCGTCTGCGCGCGCTGGTCTCGCTGCGCGCGTGAGCCCGGAGGTCTGACGATGGCGACGAAGCCGACGAGCCCCGACGAGTACCTGGCCGCCCTGCCCGACGACAAGCGGTCCGCGCTGGAGCAACTGCGGCGCACCATCCGGGCGGCGGCGCCGCAGGCGGAGGAGTGCATCAGCTACTCGCTCCCCGCCTTTCGCCAGGACGGGCCGCTGGTGGGGTACGGGGCCACGGCGAAGCACTGCGCCTTCTACCTGATGAGCGGCTCCACCGTCGAGGCGCACCGCGACGAGCTGGCCGGCTATGACACCAGCAAGGGCACCATCCGCTTCGCCGCGGACAAGCCGCTCCCCGACGCGCTGGTGCACAAGCTGGTGCAGGCCCGCCTCGCCGAGAACGCGCGCCTGCGGAAGGATTGATGCGGGGCCGCTAAAAGCAACGGCGAAAGGTACAGAGGGACAGACAAAAGCCAGAGGAACAGAGAAGAACGGTTTCCTCTGTTCCTCCGGCTTTTGTCTGTCCCTCTGTACCCCCAGTCTTTTGCCGCCGCGCTACGCTGGGGACGATGCAGCTTTCCGCCGCGGTGCTGCTGTGCCCGGCATCCGCGCGCGGAGCGCGGTCCGCACCGGCGTGGATGGGCGGCGGCCGTCAGTCCTGGTGGCCCCAGGGCGCCGGCGGGGGTGCAACCGGCCGCGTGAGGTCGAACTCCACGCGAAAGCGGCGGTCGGTGCCCTCGCGGCGCAGCGCGTAGGCAAAGCGCTCGCCGGGGATCACCTCCATCGTCCACACGTTGGTCACCGCCGCGGGGATGAGCGACGCCGTGTGCGCGTCGGCGTAGAACTCCTGCCGCGACGCCGTGCCCGCGTCGCGCGTGTCCCCGCCGTACTGGGTGACGGCGTCCTCGCTGCCGTCCTCGTGGCGGTGGTCGTGCTTCAGCCGCAGCCCGCCCTCCGTGCGCGTGACGATCCAGGTGCGCGACCGGTTGCCGCCTACGTGAAAGGGGATGCGCACCTCCCCCGGCGTGCACCGGCGCACGTGCATGGTCAGCGTGGCGCCGCGGAACGACGAGTCCGCGGCCGAGCCCTGCACCAGCGTGCCCTCGTACGCCTGCCCGCACAGGCGCTGCAGCGACGCCCAGAACGCATCCTGCTCGCTGCCGCCCGCCGCCGGGAGCGAGGCGCGGCACCCCGCCAGCGCCGCGCAGCAGATGATCAGCATCCCCCGAATCCGCATCGTCCCCCGTCCCGTTTCGATTGCAGGTGGTTCCCCGGCCGCAACATCGGCACGGCGGGCACCGGCCGCAAGCGCGGGTTGCGGCGCGGCCGGTGCGGGCGCCATCGTACGCACCCGGCGGGGTTCGATTCAGCGAAGCGTGGAGACGGGTGATACCGAATCCGGAAATACCCTCGTGATTTCCTGAGGGAGGCGCCGCTCCACAACCTGCTTGTACGACCCACCCTGGCGCATCTCGCCGGCAGAGCCGCGGGGCTGGATCTACGCCGCGAATCCGGCCCCGAGGCTACCGAGAGGAGATCCTTCGGTCGCGCGCCAACTGAGGTGCG
>DASQBH010000817.1:0-2936 GCA_035635315.1 Longimicrobium sp. | reverse complement strand
GCGACGTTTATACCCTCTCCCGCTTGCGGGAGAGGGTGCGAGCCTGAGCGAGCGGGTGAGGGCCCCCAGCGGGAATGCACTTTCGCACTTTCGCACTCTCGCACTTTCGCACTCTCGCACTCCCCGCCCTCACGCACCCTCCTCCACCTCCCGCGCGGGGTTGCCGGCCACGTGCGCCCCCGCCGGAACGTCGCGCACCACGACGGCGCCGGGCGCGACGGTGGCGCCGGCGCCGATGGTCACGCCCTTGAGGATGGTGGCGTTGTAGCCGATCCACACGTCGTCGTGCACCACCACGGGGCGCACGTCGACGGCGGGGCGGCGGGCGCGGTCGCCGCGGGTGGAGAGCGCCACGGTATCCGCCAGGCGTCCGGCGGGGGAGAGCGGATGGAAGTCGGAGTCCACGATGGTCACGCCCCCCGCCACCACCACGTGCGAGCCGATGGTGATCCGCTCCGTGCACGCCAGCGACGCGTTCGCCAGGTAGCAGAAGTCGCCGATCTCGATCAACCCGTTCTCCTCCGCGGCCAGCGAGGTGCGCCAGAAGGTCACCCCACGCCCCACCCGCAGCCCGATGCGCTCCTTCGGAAAGTAGTGCTTGAAGCAGAACGACGAGTCGACCACCGTCCCCTCGCCCACCTCGATGTTGGCGGGGATGGGACCGTGATACCAGTCGCCCGGCAGCGCCACGCCGGGCACCAGCGGATGAAAGAGCGGGGCTTCGACGGATTCGACCAGGCTCACCGGTGGACGCGGTTCGGGTGGGTTCTGCCTGAAAGCGTTGTCATCCTGAGGGGGCGCACGCACGTATCTGTAAGGCATTCAAGGGCTTGTGCGCGACCGAAGGATCTTCTTTCCGCCACCGTGAGGCTGGCTTTGATGACGTGCATCCAGCCTCATGATTTGCCGGCAAGATCCTTCGGTCGGCGCGCAAGGTTCTACCTGGCTTCAGGTTACACGCGGCGCCTCTCTCAGAGGGTGTTGAGAAACCGGAATCATGAACCAGTCATCCTGAGGGAGCCGCGCGCAAGTCCTTCGCTTTGCTTGATCCATGGCGGCGACCGAAGGACCTTGCCAACCGAAGCCAGGGGCTGAATCTGTGCCGAAGAGCCTGCCCCACGATGTCGGAAAGAAGGTCCTTCGGTCGCGCACAAGCGGCTGTGCAGGTTCAGGTTACCGCGCGGCGCTCCCTCAGGATGACTTGCCTTTGCTTTCAGGGTAAAGAAGGTTTCTCAACACCCTCTCAGGCTGACAGACGTTGAGTGAGGGTGGAAAACGCCGTCCGTGGTTCAGCGTCCTCTCACGCCTCCGCCCGCCGGAACGCCAGCACCGCGTTCAATCCACCGAACGCAAAGGAGTTGGAGATGGCGTGCTCCACCTCCGCCCGGCGCGCCTGGTTGGGGATCACGTCCAGGTCGCACTCCGGATCCGCCTCGGTGAAGTTGGCCGTGGGCGGGAGAATGCCGTGGCGGAGCGCCAGGACGGTGGCCACCGCCTCCAGCGCGCCGGCCGCGCCCAGCGCGTGCCCGTGCATCGACTTGGTGGCGCTCACCGCCAGCCGGTCGGCGTGGGGGCCGAAGACGGCGCGCAGGGCCGACGTCTCCATCGGGTCGTTGGCCGCGGTGCCGGTGCCGTGGGCGTTCACGTAGCCCACCTGCTCCGGAGCCAGCCCCCCGTCGCGGAGCGCCGCGCGCATCGCCCGCGCGGCGCCCCCGGCCGAGGGTGCGGTGAGGTGGTGCGCGTCGGCCGACATCCCGAACCCCACCAGCTCGGCCAGGACCGTGGCCCCGCGGGCACGGGCCGCCTCCAGCGGCTCCAGCACCAGCATGGCGCCGCCCTCGCCCAGCACCATCCCCTTGCGGTCACGGGAGAACGGGCGGCAGGTGTCGGGCGAGACGGCGCGGATGGCGTCCCATCCTTTCAGATGGCCGAAGGCGAACGGCGCCTCGCTCCCCCCGGCCACCGCCATCTCCGCCGCGCCGGAGCGCACCATCCAGAACGCCTGCCCGATGGCGTGGTTGGCCGACGAGCAGGCGCTGGAGACGGTAAAGGTGGGCCCCATCAGCCCCAGGTCCATGGTGATCTGGCTGGCGGCCGCGTTCATCATCACCCGGGGGACGGTGAGCGGGTGCGCCTTGTGCCGGTTGTTCTGGTAGGCGTCGATGAACACCTGCTCCTCCGACGCCTGCCCGCCCACGCAGGCGCCGGTGACCACCGCGGTGGCCTCGCGCAGCTCCGGCGTCCACTCCACCCCCGCCGCGGCCACCGCCTCGCGCGCGGCGATCACGCCCAGCTGGGCGAAGCGGTCCATCATGTCCGACTGCTTGCGCTCGAAGTGGCGCGCGGGGTCGTAGCCGCGCACCTCCGCGCCGTTGGCGAAGCGGAGCCCCGTGCAGTCCACGCACTGGATGGGCCCGATCCCGGAGCGGCCGGCGGCGAGCGAATCCCACATCTGCGCCGCGTCCGCGCCCAGCGCCGAGATGGCGCCCACGCCGGTGACGGCTACCCGCCGCGCGCCCACGCTCACGCCTGCGGCGCGGGGGCGGCCTCGGCCAGCACGCGGGCCAGGCTGTCGATGGCGTCGCCCACCGACTTGATCTTGAGCAGCTCCTCGTTGGGAACGTCCACCCCCAGCTCGATCTCCAGGTCGGCCACCAGGCTCATGGCGCCCAGCGAGTCGATCCCCAGCTCGTCGAAGGTGCTCTCGGGCGTAACCGACTCCTCGGGCAGGGAGTGCGTCTGCGCGATGTGGGCGATGACCCGCTGCGTAAGTTCGTCGTACATGGGGAAATCCCTGATGATGAGGATGGAATTGATCGCGGCGCCGGTCTTCGGCCGCCGCGCCCGCTCCGCACCAGACCGCGTCCTGCGCAACCCTCTCCGTCCGCCTGTCCCCCTTCAGCCGCAGCTACTTTCGCACTTTCGCACTCTCGCAC
>DASQBH010000816.1:0-7193 GCA_035635315.1 Longimicrobium sp. | reverse complement strand
GCTGGCCTGGACCCGGGGAGACCCCTTCCCGAGTTTTCGTTTACGCGAAGAAGAGTCGGCAGGACTTGCGGAAACCGGAAAAGCAGTCGTAGCGTCAGAAACTTTTCCGGTTTACGCGACTCCGAACGATATTTTTTATGGGTCCGTCACATCCCCAAAGGTTGGCCAGCCACGCTCCCGCGCCCAACCTGAAAGGACTCGACCGCGAGGCCGCGGCCCAGGCGCAGCTCGCCTGGCTTGGGGATCTTGCCTCACCGGAGTTCCTCGCGCGACTGAAGGTTCTTGGCCGCGATGCGCGACTCGAGATGCTTGCCCTCGTCATCCGTGAGGGCTTTCTCCGCGGACAACCCGACCTCGGCCTCCCGGCCTCCAACCTCCTGATCGGAACCGCTCGCGGCGACAAACTTCAGAACGGCCGCCTGGAGGGGTACATCTACTCCCGCGCCAAGAAATTGGGGTTCGCGGACGACCCGGAGCGTCTGGAGGAATTCAGGTCCGAGTTCTACGCCCGGATCGTGCGCGCTCTCCGCAAAGGGTTTTACGAGGCAGAGTCGGACGACGGGCCAGATGCGAACGAGTCGAAGAAGCCTGCCTTCATCTGCAAGAACTTCCTGCGTGTGATGAAGCTGGTCACACTGGACGTCACCCGTAGGATCCTTCGGCAGGAGAGGAGACACGGACTCCTCGAGCCAGCCCCCGCCGCTCCGGAAGCGGTCGCACCGAAGACAGATATCCGCTTCCTGCTCAACAGGCTTGTCATACAGCAGGCAGTCCAGCAACTCCGGCCGAAACAGCGGCAGGCGATCGAACTTCATTATCTGCAGGACCTCAAAATCGAATCAATAAAACCAGAAGAAAAAACGGTGAGTACGGAAATGGGGCTGGAACCCAAAAGTGTGCGCAACCATTTACGGGCTGCCGAGGCCGCATTGAGGGCCCAGGCCAGACTCCGGGAGATCTGGAACGATGACATCTAAGAACCCAGCGGCTTCGCGTCCGCCGGAAGAGCAAGTGAGGGCATATGAATGAGAGCATCGATTCGATCAAGCACAAAATGGTCGAAGAACACGAGCAGACCGGTGAGGTGGACCTCGAGCGGTGGCTCGACGAGTCCCCCGATCTCCCGGATGAGCTCCTGGAGTACGCGACCCTCCTGAACCTGATGGGGCCCGACGAGGACGAGGACGTCCGGCCCGAGCCTTCGCTCTGGGTGGACCACGGGAACGTGGCCAAGAATGCGATGCGGCAGGCGATGGAGGGATTGCTCGAGCAGGGCGGGCACGACCCGGACCTCCTGCTCGGCTACGAACTGTCGCAGGCCAAGGAGAACGCACGTCCCGTCCCGCCCCACGTCTCCCCCGCGACGCCGGCATTCCGCCGAGCCGTGGTCTACACGTGGACGATCGACGTGCTGCTCCGCACCCGCGGCGAGGCGAACCGGAAAGGCGCGCAGAAGATCACGTACCTGCTGGAGCGTGCGCTCGAACTGGACCTGTTCACCAGACATAAGCGAGAAGCCGCGGGCGTCTATGACCACGAAGCCCGCTACGTGGACGCCGAGCCGATCTCGATCGGGGAGAGAGGCTGGCTCGCCTACACCGATTCAGAGACGCGCTTCATGGCCGGCCCGAACCTCGCGGCGGGGCTGGATTACGCGGAGCGGTACATCGGGGACCTTTACGTCGCTGAGCGGTTCGCCGTCAGGCTCGCCCGCCTGAGCGACGCGGAACTCGAAACCTGGACTACGGTCGATTCCTGCGCCGTGACACTTATGAACGCAGGGCGGCCCGTAACCGTCGAAGCAGTAAAGCAGGTGCTCCGGGGGGACAAGAAGTGGAAGCACAAGCTGACCCAGCCAAACTTCACCGACACGGCGATACAGGAGGCGATCGGCCACCTGGTTTCGCTCGGCCTCATCCCTCCGGAGGCAGCGGATCGACGGCCCTGACCCGCCCCGAAAAACAAATACCTCTTCACCGCCTTCCGGCCATCCAGCTGGAGGCGGTGAATTGTTTTTCCGGTTTTTTCCGGCAGCTAACGACCTCTAACAACAGAACCCGCCGACACTCGGCCGCACGCGCAGAACTGAACAGGAGAAGGACCTTGAAGCTGGTGGAGGAAATTGAACGGCTGCTGCGCGCTGCGCCGCCCGGAACCCAACTGGAAGTGCTCCGGATCACAGTCCCGGAACGGGCCGAGACCGCCCTCTTCGCCCCGGCACCGCTGGCGGCAGAATGGAGTCCCGCGATGGTCGTGGAGTGGGTGCGGCAGGAGCACGGCGAACCCGGGGTGAAACTCAAGGAATGGGCCGGCATGCTCCCCGGAGTCTCCCACCGGGGGCTTCTCCGCGCCGCGGATGACGGCCGCCTGGATTGGCATCCGAAGCCCGACGGCCGCGACCACGGCGCGCGCATGGCCTCTCCGGACGCGATGCTCGCCTTTCTCGCGGCCGACGGGCACATCCCGCAGGAACCGCTGGGGGAGTGAGCCGTGCCTGTCCACCCCCGGATCGCGCTCCCCCCAGGCCGTCCACCCGGCGCGCCGCCGGTGCCGCGTTTTCGTCCGCCCTTACGGGAAGGGGCAACGCCCCGGACGAGAACGGCCGTCACGGCCCCGCGAGTGCGCGCGCCCATGGCTCAAAAGAAGAAAAAAAGCGACACCAGCCCCTTCACGGAGCGGTTGCTGACACGCCTCAAGACCCGCCCCAGCGCGCAGGGCGCGGTGTTCGTGCTGGACCTGCGCGGGCGCGGCTGGTCCGGCGCGCGCCCGGCCAAGTCCGGGTTCCTGACGCTCCGGAACCCTGCTGACGAGGGCTGGCCGGCCAAGGGCGCAACGACCCTCGACCAGGCCGTGGCCGAGCAGTGGCTCCGCGACCACTACGCCGCTTGGATCGAGCGGAAGCTCCAGATCAACGAGGACGGACCCGACTCTGACCTCACCGTCGCCGAGGCCTGCGACACGTACCTCGAAGACCTGACGAAGCTCCTCGGCGCCGGCCACAACACCGTCAGCGTGCGGCGCAGCGTCGTCCGCGTGCACCTGAAGCGGGCTTTCGGCGCCGTGCCGCTGGCCGCGCTCACGCGCAAGCGGCTCCGCCAGTTCCTGGAGGGCCTGCAGGTCAAAAAGTGGGAGCACGGGATCCTGCAGGAGATGCCGGCGATGCGGCGGACCAAGGAGAACGTGCGCTCCACCCTCCAGGCGCTCTGGAAGCACACGTACCCCGACACGGCTTGGCCTTTCGGCACGCTCAGCATGGCCGAGCGCGGCGTCAGCCGGCGCCGGCGCGAAGCCGCCGAAGCCGGAGAGATCGCCGGGATGATGACGAGCAAGTCGTACACGCTTGGCGAAATTACCTCGCTGCTGGCGCGGGCCGTTCAATACGACGAAACCGCTTTCCGCCTCCTCCCCTGGCTCCCGAACACGGCGGAGACGATCGCCCTGCTGGTCTGCACGGCCGCACGGATCGACGAGCTCATGCTGCTGCGCTGGAAGCACGTCTTCTTCGATGAGAAAGCGATCTTCATCCCGGGGACCAAGAGCGCGGGCGCACCGCGCTGGATCCCGATGCAGCGGAGCCTGCGGCCCTGGCTGGAACGTCTGCGCGCCCTGCATGGCGGAAATCCCGAGCCGAATGCCTACGTGCTGCACGTACGCCGGGGGCAGCCGCTCAAGCGGCCCAGCCGAAAAACGTACGGCGCGCGCCTGGGGAAGGTCGAGATCCTGGCCGGGCTCAAGCGGCACCTGAAGGCGACCCGCGGGTTCCGGGCGACGCATCTCTCCTGGGCTGCGCCACACCTGCCGGACGGGGTGCTGAAAACCTATGCCGGGCACACCCGCGCACGCGGCGGAGCCACCGACGCATACGTCGAGACCCGCCCGCCGTTCATGCCGGCCACCCACCGGGAGGTGATCCAGATCCCCTCGCCGGAAGAGGTCGGAGCAACACGTCCTGCGACGGCCTGAGCCGCGTTTCCCCCTGCCGGAGAGGCTGGCGCGGCATGGCACTCGCGGGTAGGGAAGTACCCCAGGCTGAAGACCATGCACATCTACATCGACGAGTCCGGAAGCTTCATCGCGCCCAGCGCGCCCCGCAGCAAAGTATCGGGCGTGGCCGCCGTCATCGTCCCGAGCAGCCGGCGGGAGAAGCTGTTCAAGGAGTACGTCCAACTCCGCCAGCAGATCGCGCCCGGGGAGGACGAGCCGAAGGGTTCCCGCCTGGGGGAACGCCAGGTGGCGGCAGTGCTCGACCTGTTGCGGTGCCATGGCGCACGTGTCCAGGCATGCGTGATCGACGTCGGCAACCACCGCGACGCGGACATCACGCAGTTCAAGGAGAGCCAGGCCGCCGGTCTGAAGGTCGGACTCACGCCCTCGCACCCCGACTGGGTGGTCGAGCACGTGGAGGCCTTGAGCGCCGCGATCCTGCGGCTCCCCAACCAACTGTTCGTGCAGGCATTCGCAACGATCTGCCTCATCCACTACCTCCTGCAGACCGTCACGCTCTACTACAGCCAGTTAGCGCCACGGGAACTGGGTCGCTTCGACTGGACGGTCGATGCAAAGGGCTCATCCATCACGCCGTACGAGCAGACCTGGAAGACCGTCAGCCTGCCGCTCCTCCAGGAGATGAGCATCCATGAACCGCTGGCCATGCTGGAAGGCGGCAACTACCAGTACTTCCGACGCTTCAACAAAACGCTTCATCCCGGACTGGCGGCGCAGATCAGCAACAGGGGCGACTTCAACCGCGTGGGAATCGATGTCGAAACCATCCTCTCCGAACATTTTCGGTTCGCCGATTCCAAGAAGGTGCCGGGACTTCAGCTCGCGGACATCGTGACCAGCACGATCACCCGTGCGTTCAACCGCTCTATCGAGCCCAGAGCCTGGCGGATGCTCGGCCCCCTAATGATCAACCGTGGGGGGAGCGTGCTCCTCGCGGCAATGAACCCGGATCCCTCAGCTACAGCAGGGGGGAGCCGGCCCGGGCTGAGGAGCTATCACGAATACGTCGCGCAAGAACTGATGAACCTGGCTTCGGCGATCCTTCTCTCTCCCAAGGAACGCTCTCTCGTTCCAGCGTTGACAGCGCAAGGCTGGCAGACGTTGAGGTGACGTGTTCCCCAGAAGCATGCAACACGCAGGATCAGCCGTTTTCGCCAGGTCGGCGGTTCTGGATGGATTGCATCATCGTCTCAAAGAAATCCGGCCCGAGAACGAGATCCTGGCCCAGCTTCCACCGCCGCTGAAACTCGGCTCGGTTGCTTTGCTCGAGCTCGGCCATCGCCTTCTCCCCAAACTCCAGGTACACAGCGGAACTCTCCGCCTCTTCGATCGCCTGGATCTCCTGGTTCAGACGGAGCAGCTCCTCCGGCGCTGGATCCGGATTCCAGGCCTCGATGGCGTCAAAGTCCGTGGGATCGATCCCGTGTGTGGCATAGAGCACCTGCAGCCTGGGCTGGATCTCGCGCTCGAAGCGCCCCATGTAGCGGGCTGAGGCGATCTGGGCCAGTTCCGAGGCGATCATGTAGAAGGTGATCTCGGGATGTACGAGGTCGAGGTCGCGGATCTCCTGCCATATCCGCACCCGGGCCGGAGCATCTTCGCGCGACGTCAGTTCGCGGAGCCGCCCCAACAGCTCCCTCGCACGATCGCGGTTGCGGACGACGTTCCTGACGAACTCTGGATCAACCGAATCCCACCCCACGCGATCATCACTCATCCTCATCCTCCTCCCGGTTTGCGTATCAAAAGGCCCTGCTGAAACAACGCGCCGAACCAGCCTCGTGACTGCCCGGTCGGTGCCCGGGACTGCAGCATCCGGGCACGGCGATTTTTGGGCCCGGCCCGCGCCGCCGGTGCCGCGCTTTCGTCCGCCGTATGGGAGGACGTGACTCCCTGGACGGGAACGGCCGCGACGGCCCCGCAACTGCGCGCGATCATGCCTCACGAGGAGAACACAAGCCGGTCCACGTCTCCTCCTAGGAGATCGGCCCCACCCCGGGGCCAACGACTCGTATGAGCACGCGAGCACGGCGTGCTTATGACCCGGAGAGCCGTACCTCGCTCGACCTGTACCTTCGGGAGATTGGCGATTACCCGCTGTTGACTGCGGCCCAGGAACGGGCGCTCGGCCATCGGATCCGCGCGGGAGACGCCACCGCCGCCGAGGCGCTGGTCAGCTGCAACCTGCGTTTCGTCGTGATGATCGCCAAGAAGTACCAGCACCTCGGTCTTCCGCTCGCCGACTTGATCAATGAAGGCAACGTCGGGATGGTGCACGCGGCCACCAAGTTCGATCCGGAGAATGGGGCGCGGTTCGTTTCGTACGCCTCCGGGTGGGTACGCCAGGCCATCCACCGGGCGCTGGACCGCGCGGTGACCGTGCGCCCGAAGGGCGCGAACGAGGAGAAACTCCGGCGCATCCGGAAGCACGCCGCGCGCTTGGCGCAGATCTATGCCCGTGAGCCCACCCTGACGGAGCTCGCCGGCGCCGCCGAGGTGGAGATCTTGGAGGCCGCGCACGCCCTCAACCTGACCGGCGCGCGCCGGTCAGGCACCAGCGACGACCTGCTGCTGGAGCGCCTGCCGCACCCCGACCAGCCGCTGCCGGATGAGGAGACATACCTGCGCGAGCGCGCGGAGCGGATCGACGCGGTGCTCGGGACCCTGCGGGAACGGGAGGCGCTTGTGCTGCGGCGCTACTACGGACTGGGTGGATGCGCTGCGATGACGCAGGCGGAGATCGCCGAGGCTCTCGGCATCTCCCACCAGCGCGTCCAGCAGCTGCTCGTGCAGGGGCTGAACCGGCTGAAGGAGCCGGCACGACTAGCCCGGCTGGAGGCCTATCGGTGAGCTCGCGGTCACCGCCCGGGAACCGTGATACGTCGGTTGCTGAACGTGAGGTATTCCCCAGCCCGTGACCTGTCCCTGATGATGAACTCGTCACCACGGATCTCGGCGATGCCCTGGTCCAGGAGCCGGTGTAGATCGGCACGCAGCAGAATACCGTCGGTGGCTTGGTTCGCCACGCGCCAGTCGCGGCCGGGGAGGTGCGCCGCCTCAAGGACCTCGCGGACCGCGGTACCTGAAACGACGCATCGCCAACCGCAGCGGTTCCCAACCAGGACTCTGAAGCTCTGCTGCCTCAGACGGCGTTCAACCTCGACGGTGACCTTTCTTGACCCCGATCC
>DASQBH010000815.1:0-4340 GCA_035635315.1 Longimicrobium sp. | reverse complement strand
ACAGTCCGCCTGCGCGGACTCGGCGCCGGGCGGTATGCCGCGTCTCATGCACCAGCGCGTCCGCAACCGAGGAAAGCCAGCCTGCACCTCGCGTTTCGCAGCGCCCAGCACTTGCGGCTACAGTCCGCGCAGGCGGACTTTGCGTTTTTCCAGCGGCGAATTCATTCGCTCCTGGCGCGGACTCGGCGGCCAGGCGGTGTGCGGCGTCCCATGCACCTGCGCGTCCGCAACCGGTGCCTTGGTCCGGCGCTGTGCATATCGAAGCGCCCCGGGCCCGCGGCTACAATCCGCGCAGGCGGATTTTGCGTTTTCCCAGCGGCTAATTCATTCGCTCCTGGCGCGGACTCGGCGGCTAGACGGTGTGCGCCGTCCCATGCACCTGCTCGTCCGCAACCCGTGCTGTCGGCCCGGCGCTGTGCATATCGAAGCGCCTCGGGCCCGCGGCTACAATCCGCGCAGGCGGATTTTGCGTTTTCCCAGCGGCGAATTCATTCGCTCCCGGCGCGGACTCGGCGGCGTGTCTGCGACACAGGGCGCCCGGTCAGATCCCGCCTGAACGACGATGCCCAGCGCCCGTCGAATGAATCTGGGCACTGGGCACTAGGCACTCGGTACTCGTCACCCGGTACTGCCGTTCCTTCACGCCTGGTGCGTCCAGACGCGGACCCGGTCCAGGAACGCGCGCACGTCCAGCGGCTTGGCCACCATGTCGTCGCAGCCGGCCTGCATCACGCGCTCGCGGGCGCCCTCCATGGCCGTCAGGGCCACGATGGGCACGCCGGCCAGCCCTTCGGCCGCGCGGATCTCGCGGGTGGCCTGAAAGCCGTCCACCTGCGGCATCATCATGTCCATCAGGATCAGGTCCGGCCGCTCGGCCAGCGCCAGTTCCACCGCCTGCCGCCCGTTCTCCGCCTCCACCACGCGGTAGCCGAACGCGTCCAGCAGCGTGCGCAGCGCGTCGCGGCTGTCCTCGTGGTCCTCGGCGATCAGCACCAGCGGCGCGCGGCTCGTGTCGTCGCCGTCTTCTGGCGGTCGCACGGGCGAAATGCGGGGAACCCGGGCCTGCCGAGGACGTTCGGCAAGCGAATAGTACGAAGGCGCCTCGGTGGGCGGCGGCGAAGGAAGAGCCATGCGGTGTCTGGGGGTGCCGAGCGGAACCGCGGCGGGACCGGATTACGGCTACGCAAATTCCGCCAGGCGTAGAAGCAATTCACATGCCCGCCCCGGCGCAGGGCTCCGTGCTCTCCGCGCTCCTTTGGAATCCCTGTGTGTACCTGCCGTGCACGATGATTGGCGGCCGGCGCGCGTGCGGCGTATCATCTCCCGTCATCCACCCCTGTGACCCCGGCCAGAGACACGGATGCCCCGGATGCAGCTCACCCGCCGCGTGCGGTTCAGCGCGGCGCACCGCTACCACCGCCCCGACTGGAGCGACGCACGCAACCGCGAGGTGTTCGGCCCCTGCGCCAACCCGCACGGCCACGGGCACGACTACCTGCTGGAGGTGACCGTCGAGGGCGAGGTGGACCCCGTCACCGGCTTTTCGGTGGACCTGGGGATGCTGGACACGGTGCTGCGCGAGGAGGTGGTGGAGCCGCTGGACCATCAGCACCTGAACTTCGTGGTCCCGGAGTTCGCCCCCGGCGGCCTGATCCCCACCACGGAGAACATCCTGCTGCTCGCCTGGCGCCGCATCGAGCCGCGCCTTGGCGCCGCGCGCCTGGTGCGCCTGCGGCTGCACGAGAATCCGGATTTTTACGTGGAGTATGAAGGGGAAGGGAACAACAGGGAATAGGGAATAGGGAATGGGGAATAGCGGGATGGATGAACGGCAGGGGGCGGATCCGCGTGATGCGATCCGCCCCCTGCTGGGTTCGATAAAACGCGATCTGTCATTCCGGAGGAGGCGCCGCGTGGAACCGTCCGTCACCGTGTCGTCTGGCGCCGACTGAGGAATCTACAGTCGGGCTGCTCGCGGCCAGCCGGGGCACGTGGCGCCGGCCCCAGGCATTGTCCGACGACGTCGCGGCCGAGGCTGTGGTGCGGGCTGCCGCGTCCACCCACGCGCGAACCGAGAGCAGATTCTTCGGCCCTGCGCCCGTTGGCGCGAGGGCGGGCTCCGGGTGGGCGGGCCTCAGAATGACAGCGCGGGGCGTGTCACTTCATCACCCGTTCCTTGTCCCCCCGTCCCTGTTCGCCCGTTCACCCCCTCACCCGTTCACCCTCTCCCGCCCCCCGCCCGTCCCCCGCGACCGGTCCGCCGGCAGCGCTTTCACCCCAGGCGCGTACGGCGGCACCCGCGGCCCCAGCACGTTGGCGCGCACGATGTGCCACAGGGCCGCCACGCCGTCGCGCCAGCCGATCTTCTTGCCCTCGGCGTAGGTGCGGCCGGCGTAGCTGATGGGCACCTCGTAAATGCGCGCCCGCGCCTGCGCCAGCCGCGCCGTAAGCTCCGGCTCGATGCCGAAGCGGTCCGTGCGCAGGGGCAGGCTCTTCATCAGGTCGGCACGGACCATCTTGTAGCACGTCTCCATGTCGGTCAGGTTCAGGTCGGTGAACATGTTCGACAGGAGGGTGAGCGCCCCGTTTCCCAGCCGGTGCCAGAAGTACAGCACGCGGTGCGGGCCGCCCAGAAAGCGGCTGCCGAACACCGCGTCCGCGCGCCCGTCGGCGATCGGCTCCAGCAGGCGCGGCAGCTCGAACGGGTCGTACTCCAGGTCCGCGTCCTGGATCACGATCACGTCGCCCGTGGCCGCGGCGATCCCCGTGCGCACCGCCGCGCCCTTGCCGCGGTTGCGGGGGTGCGCCAGCAGGCGGTGGATCACCCCCTCCGCCTCCAGCACGCGCAGCTGCTCCAGCGTGCCGTCGCGGGAGCCGTCGTCCACGCAGATGATCTCCAGGTCCAGCGGCACCGCGCGCACCCGGCGCACGCTGTCGGCCACCGTCTCTTCTTCGTTGTAGACCGGCATCACCACCGAAAGGCGAATGCCGGCCCCGGAATCGTGCATCGTCATCGTGCGTCAGTTCTTGCGGGCGATCGCGATCAGGCTCTGCCCCACGGGCGGCGTCCACACCCGCTCCAGCGCCTGCACCCAGGGGATCACCCACCGGTCGTAGATCCGCGCGTCTCGCGCGCTCACCGTCTGTTTGCGCAGCACCTTGCCGCTCAGCCACCACGCCGCCACGCCCGGCAGGTTCGTGTACTGCACCCGCAGCGGCTCCAGCCCCGCCCCCCGCAGCCGCTCCGTCAGCACCGGCCGCGTGTAGCGGCGAAAGTGCTCGAACGCGCGGTCCAGCGACCCGTAGATGGCCGGCACCGCGGGGACGAACAGTAGCAGGTGCCCGCCCGGCGCCAGCAGCCGGTGCGCCGCCCGGACGAACGCCGCGTCGTCGCGCACGTGCTCCATCACGTTTACCGCCACGATGGAATCCGCCGAACCGGCCTCTCCCGCGTCTTCCAGGTACCCCTGCCGGGTGTGGACGTGCGGCCGCTCCGCAAAGCGCGCCTGCAGGTGCGGGTAGTTGTTGGCCGCCGGCTCCACCAGCGTCAGCTCCACGCCGGGCGCCGCTTCCAGCAGGTGCTCGGCGAAGGTGCCGATCCCCGCGCCCACCTCCACCACGCGCCGCCCCAGGTACGGGTGAAAGCGCTGGACGATCCAGCGGTAGTAGTTGCGCGCGCCCGCCAGCGCGTCCAGCTCCTCGCCGGAGTAGGTGAACGCCGCGTGCTCTGTGGCTGCCGACAAGGGTCCGGTTCGGTGGATCGGGGTGGGATGACGTGCGGTGCGAGGTTTTCCGCGCGCGAAGGGATACATCCGTCGCGCCTCCCGCGCCAGTGGCAGGTGGGGCGTGCGGTGAAGAATCCGTTGCGCTCCGGCGGGTGCGGTGCGAGCGGCGGGCGCCCCCCTCCCCGACCCTCCCCCACAAACTGCGTGGGAGAGGGAGAACGGCGGGAAACCCTCGCAGCGCAGTCGAATTCTCCCCTTTCTCCCCCGCCAGACCTTTCGCTCGTTCCTCGCGAGGGCTGGCAACCCCTCCCCCAAACTGCGGGGGAGGGGTGGCTGTGCAGGCACCAGTGCATGTCGAAGCGCGTCACCTCTCCCCCAGGGGTTTTTGGGGGAGAGGCCGGGAGAGGGGGCGTCCCGCCGACGCAGACCAGACTCGGCCTTGGCGGTCCGGACGCTTTCGTTCCAACTCGGAGCCGTTCGCAGCGCGTCCCCTCTCCCCCAGGGGTTTTTGGGGGAGAGGCCGGGAGAGGGGGCGTCCTGCGGGCGCAGACCAGACCTGGCCGCGACGGCTCGAACACTTTCGTTCCGGCTCAAAGCCATTCGTAGCGCGTCACC
>DASQBH010000814.1:0-2944 GCA_035635315.1 Longimicrobium sp. | reverse complement strand
GGGCGGCCGCGGCCGGTCGGTGGGAAGCTCCAGCACGGGCACCCCGTCCGCGCACTGCGCCCGCCAGTACGCCTGCGCCGCGTCGTCGCCCTCCAGCGCCGCCCCGTGCGCGCCCACCAGCGCCGCGTAGTCGGGCGGCGGGGGGAGCACCGCGGGGCGCCCGTCGCGCGCGGCGAGATACAGCGCGTCCAGCTCCTTCCACAGGATGCCGAACGACCAGCCGTCCAGCGCCACGTGGTGGGCATCGAACAGCAGCAGGTGCTCGTCCTCCGCCACCCGCGCCAGGGCAAAGCGCACCACCGGCCCGTGCACCAGGTCGAACGGGCGGCGCACGGAGCGGCGCACCCACGCCTCCACCGCCACCTCGCGCGCCTCCGCCGGCACGTGGCGAAAGTCCTCACGCGGCAGCTCGGTCGTCCACGCGGGGTGGATGAGCTGCGCCTCGCCGTCGGGGGTCAGGGTGATGCGCAGGGCATCGTGCCGGTCCACCAGCGCCTGCAGCGCGCGGTGCAGCGCGCCGGCATCCAGGTCGCCGTGCAGGCGGGTGGAGGTGGACTCGATGTAGGCGAGCGACGCCTCCTCCCCCATCTGCGATTCGATCCACAGCTGCCGCTGCCCGTCCGTCAGGGGAACGCGGCGGATCCCATCCGCGCCGTTCGCGGAGGGCGAGGCGGAGACGGTGGATACGGCGGATTCGGCGGAGACGGGAGACGCGGCGGAGGCGGTCTCGATCCGCGCGGAACCGCGCTCGCCCCCGGACGGATCGGGCGCGCCGGAGCCGCCGGGGAGAAAGCCGCCGCGGCGCATCGCTTCCGCGGAGGCGCGGACGGCGTCGAAGACCTTCTCCAGGTCCTCGTCGCTGTGCGCGGTGGAAAGGAAGTGCGTGCCCGTCTCCGGGATCACGTACACCCCCTCCAGCAGCAGGTGGTGGTTGAAGAGGTCGGCAAACTGGACCTCGGGCCCGAAGAAGAAGCGGAAGCACGAGGCGAAGTGCGCCGCGGTCATCGGGTATCCGCCCGCTTCGAAGAAGGCGTTCATCCGCGCCACCAGCCGGGCGGTGCGCTCGTTCAGCCGGTCGTACAGCGGCTGCCCCTGCCGCCGGATCTCCTCCAGTATGGAGACGGCGACCGCCATCGAGATCGGGTGCTTGAAGTACGCCCCGGCGAACTGCGTGCGCTGCGCGGCGGGATACGAATCGTCCCCGTACCGCCACGTCCCGCCGTCAAACATGGCCATGGGCTCGCTCTTTCCCGCCACCACCCCCATGGGCAGCCCGCCGGCCACGATCTTTCCGTACGTCACCAGGTCGGCGTCGACGCCAAAGAACTCCTGCGCGCCGCCGGGCCCCATGCGGAACCCCGTGATCAGCTCGTCGAACATCAGCAGCACGCCGGCCTCGCGGGTCATCCGCCGCAACTCGCGCAGAAAGGCGAACGGCTGCAGGTCCGGCCGGCGGCTCTGCACCGGCTCCACCATCACCAGGGCGAGGTCGTGGAGGTGCCGGGCGAGCAGCTCCAGCGACGCGGGCTCGTCAAAGTCCAGCATCAGCACGTCGCCCAGCGGGAGCTCGGGAATGCCCGGGGCGCTGGGCCGCACCTCGCGCCGGTCGCCGGAGGTAAAGAGCCGGCCCATCACCACGTCGGCCCAGCCGTGGTAGCTGCCCGCGAACAGGGCGACCTTCGTCCGTCCGGTAAAGGCGCGGGCGGCGCGGATGGCGCCCATCACCGCCTCGGTGCCGGAGTTGCAGAACACCGCGCGCTCGTTTCCCCCCAGCGCGCACACCAGCTCGGCGGCGCGCCCGGCATCCTCGGACTGCGGCCCCAGCCCGTACCCCCGCTCCACCTGCGCCTGGATGGCCCGCGTGACGAAGTCCGGCGCGTGGCCAAAGAGATTGCACCCGAAGGCCATCCCCGTGTCCACGTACTCGTTGCCATCCACGTCCCACACCCGCGAGCCCAGCGCGCGCCGCCCCACGATCGGGTACAGGATCTCCTTCCACGCGCGGCGGAACCTGGCCGTCACGCGGATGTCCGCCAGCGCCTGGTGGTAGCGGGCCTGGTGCGCCTTCGACCCTTTCGTCCGCTCCACGTAGCGCGCGACGAAGCCGTCCAGGTACTCCTTCTGCGCGGGCGTCATCCCCCCCGGCCCCTCGGTGTTCAGCGGCTGGTACGCCACGAAGGTGGGCGGCTGGATCTTTGCCCGCGGCGACCGCGGAACGTCGCGGGGGGTATGGGCGCCCGGCGCGTCCGCCGCCGCGTCCCGGGCCGTGGCCGGGAACGCCGACGCGCCGGGACCCTTCTCCGCGGCAGGCGCTCCCGGCGGCGCGGGGGCGGCGGGCGCGGGCGGGCCGGTGACGGCGGCCAGCTGCTGCGCCACCACGTCCCTGATCATCTCCATCTGCTGCGCGATCACCTGCTGCAACAGGCCGCCGGAGCCCGGGTCTCCCCCGGATCCCGTGGGATAGAAGGCGGGCGGCGCGGGCACCACCTGCCGGGGGGCCGCGGACACGGCCGGCGCCGGGGACGGAGCACCGGACGGGGCGGGCGCATCCGGGTCCTCCACGACGACGTCCGGCGCCAGCGTCCGGTCGATGTGAAGGGCCACGGCGTCCAGCGTCCCCATCTCCTCCAGCACCTCCACCAGGGCCAGGCGAACCCCCATCCGCTTCTCGATGGCCGCGATGGCCTGGAGCAGGAGAAGCGAGTCGAAGCCGGCCTGGAACAGGTCCACGCCCGCGTCCACGCGCGCCGTGTCGATCCCCGTGAGCTCGGCGGCGATCACGCGCAGCTGGCCCAGCACCGCGCGCTGCCGCGGCGAGTGCGGCGCTCCGTTCGCCCGCACCCGCGAGCCGTTCTCCATCACGTCCACCTGGACTCCTTTCGCGTCGATCGGCCCGCTCGCTTCCGTCCCCCCATCGCCCGTCCCCCGTCCCCCGTCCCCGTCC
>DASQBH010000813.1:0-2477 GCA_035635315.1 Longimicrobium sp. | reverse complement strand
GGTCGCCTCCGCGGATGGCACCGTCGTGCATGCGGAAGGCACGTACGGCGCCGCCGCGTAGCTACACTTCCAGCCCCAGCACCTCCGCCGCCTCCCGTACCGCCGGGTCCGCCGTCGTCACGATCTCCGGCTCGCCGAACTGCAGCCGGGACAGGGGCGCGCGGTCCAGGAACAGCAGCAGCACGTGCCAGTCGCCGTGGAACGCGGACCACCAGAAAAAGCCCGGCACCTGGTCGGGATGCTCGTAGATACGCCGCGCGGCCGCCTGCGTCACCCGCCGCTCGCGCGAGCACAGCTCGTCGGCCCGCACCCCATAGCGCTCCAGCACCTCGCCGCGCCCGAAGTCCGGCACCCGGTCGGCCAGCTCGGGCGGCAGCCGCACGGATACCAGCGCACGCGGATTCCCCGCCGCCGTCAGATCCCCACGCGTGACGCGGTAGGGGTCCGGGTCGGCGGGGCCGCGCTTGAGGCCGCGCAGCACCTCGGCCATGGCGTGCGCCGGCGTCTGCGCCAGGTACAGCACCGACGGGCGGCCGTGCAGGTCGAAGCGCCCGTAGTTCTGCATGTGCGCCGGCGCGACGGAGCGAACGGAAAAGGGCCCTCCCTCTGGCGCTTCGCGATCCCAGGGAAAGGCCCTCCACAGCTCGCCGTGCGCGATGCTGCGTTCGTCCGCCATGTCAGCCGAAGGCGCCGCTCGTCTGGGCCTGGATGGCCATCAGCACCTCGGGAAGGCGCCCCTGCCGCAGTAGCTGCATGGGCGGCTCATCGCCGAGGTCGGGGTTGGCGGCGAAGAGCCAGCGGTTGATGGTGCCGGTTTGATAGAAGTCGGCCAGGCGCGACACGGCGGCGGCAAGGTCGCGCAGCAGCCACCCGTTGCCCGCCTGCGCCGAGCGCCCCTGGCTCCAGCGCGTGACCTGGCTGCGGTGCACGCCCATGGCTTCGGCGAGCGCGGCGTCGCTGGTAAAGCCCTTGCGTGCCTCCAGGTAGTACGCGCGCTGAATGCACTGCGCGGGCTCTACGGTCTGGACCAGCGGACGCTCACCACGGGCGCCCGGCACGCGTGGCACCCGCGCGTGCAGCGGCACCACCTTGTCCCCCGCGGGTCGTGCGGAGCGGTACGTGCTGTGTACGTTCATCTCCTCCCCCTCGTCACCCGGCTGCTCGTAGGGCAGCTTCTTGTGCATCGCCATTGATCAGCTCCGTGCAACATCGCTGCGAAGAATCTAATGAATCCCCCAGCAAAATCAACGGTTTTTTCCCGCCACCGTTGCGCAGCCAACGCAACGAATGCGCCAGCTACGATTTTTCTTTCAGATGTTTCTCAAGCGTCGAAAGCGAAGCCAGGACTCGATCTGCGCCTAGATCAGAGTGCTGGAGCGCCTGAGCGCCGCACCTTTACGACCAGGTAGGTGATGGACTGCCCGGGGCCCACGAGCATCTGGTGCGGCACGCCGGCGCGGATGGTCACCACGTCGCCGGGCCCAAGCTCGCGGCGCGTGCCGCCGCTGATCTGCCCGCCGCGGAGCTCGCCGGGCGCGGTCTGCCGCGCGCCGCTCACCTCGCCGCCGCTCAGCAGGGTGGCGGCGCCGTCCTGAATCATCATCACGTCATCCCATTCCGCGTGCACTTCGGCCTCGCCGTCCCCCGCGCGGTGCAGCGCGATGATGGTGTACGCGCCCGCATCCACCACCATGCGTGCGTTCAGGGCGCGCGCCGGCTCTCCCGGCGCTGTGGTGAGGGCTTCGCGCAATGCGGCCGCGGGCAGGTGCCGCACGGAATCCGCGGCCTGCGCCTGGACGGCGGACGCGGCGAACAGCGCGGCGAAAACGAGGGCGAGATGGCGCGGCATGTGTCGTCGGGGAGCAGTGGAGGAAGAGCGATGAGGTCCGGGCGGAGCCTCGGGAGCAGGTCGGTGCGAAGCAAGGATTCTGGCGCGACTCGGCTGGAGGCCTATTCTATGTCCGCCGATCCTGAGCAGGCCCGAACGATGAACCCGGAGATGAGGGTGGCGAGTTTCGAGGTGAGGGCGATCGGCCGCGTGGAGTCTACGCTGACGGATCTCGATGCGGCGCCGCGGCAGGCGGACGAAGGCGCGCCGGAAGCGTGGCTGGTGTTCGAGCCGGAGGTGCTCGAGGGGCTGCGCGGGATTCAGGTGGGGGATGAGGTGATCGTCCTTACCTGGCTGGACCGCGCGCGGCGCGACGTGCTGAGCGTGCATCCGCGGGGTGACCTCTCCAGGTCGCAGGAGGGCGTCTTCAACACGCGCTCCCCGCACCGGCCCAATCCCGTCGGGCTGCACCGGGTGCACATCACCGCCATCGACGGTGCGCGGGTGCGGGTGCGCAGCCTGGAGGCGCTGGACGGCACGCCGATCATCGACGTCAAGCCGATCCTGAGCGAAGATATCGACCAGCGCTGACCTGGCGTCTCGGAGGGTGTGCTAAACCTGCCCCAGACTTTGATTTCCTGAGGGAGGC
>DASQBH010000812.1:0-2766 GCA_035635315.1 Longimicrobium sp. | reverse complement strand
AGGTCCCACTGCAGCGCGGTGCACAGCGCCTCCAGCACCCGCGGCACCGCCTCCTCGACCGTCGCCGTCTCGGCGAGGACGCGCGTGACCGCGTACTGCGCCGCCAGGTGCGCCTCCGCCTGCCTGCGCTCGGTGATGTCGCGGATGAAGGAGGTAAAGACGACCTCGCTCCCCCAGCGCGCGGCGGCGATGGTCAATTCCACCGGGAACTCGCGCCCGTCGCGGCGCAGGGCGCTGATCTCGATGCGGCGGTTGAGGATGGGCCCTTCGCCGGTGGCCAGGTAGTGGCGAATGCCGCGGTCGTGGGCGTCGCGAAAGCGGTGGGGGATGATGGTCTCGCCCAGCCTGCGCCCCCGCACCTCCGCGTCCGCCCAGCCGAAGATGTTCTCGGCGTGGTGATTCCACTCCAGGATGCGGCTGGCGGAGTCGGTGACCACGATGGCGTCCAGCGCGGAATCCACCAGCCCCTGCAGCCGCGCCGCCGCCCCCGCCAGCTCCTCGTTGAGCACCTCCAGCTCCGCCGCCTGCTCCAGCAGCAGCTCCGTCTGCGCGCGCAGCTGCTCCACGGCGGGCTCGTGCCCGTCGGGATCGTCGTTCCGCGGAGGGGGGAGCGGCTCGAAGGGCATCAGCGGTGGAATCCCGGGTGCATCCATGAAAATCGGGCGCCGTCCACCCCGGCGCGGCATCGGGGCAGCCGCCGCCGCCGGCGCGGAAAGGCGCAGGCAAGAAACAGACAGGGGGATGGATACGCAGACGCGGAGCCACGGGGAAAAATCTTTCTCTCCGCGCCTCCGCGTCGGACCTTTGCTTCCTCAGTCCTCGTCCGTTCCGCGGCCGGCGCGGCGCTCGGGGATGGGGGCGACCAGCACCTTGTCCACGCGGTTGCCGTCCATGTCCACCACCTCCACCCGGTAGCCGTTGGCGTCAAAGTGCTCCCCCGGCTGCGGCACGTGGCCCAGCGTGGTAAAGACGAAGCCGCCCAGCGTGCGGTACTCGCGGTCTTCGTGGCGGCGGTCCTCCAGGTCCAGGATCTCGCGGAACTCCTCCATGGAAAGCGACGCGTCCACCAGCAGCGAGCCGTCGTCGCGGCGAACCACGGGGGGCGCGGGGGCCACGCCGCCGCGGCTCATCTCCCCCGCGAACTCCTCCAGGATGTCGTTCAGCGTCACCAGGCCGTCCGTGCCGCCGTACTCGTTCACCACCAGCGCCAGGTGAATCCCCGTCTGGCGAAACTGCTCCAGCACCCGCAGCGCCCGCGTGCTTTCGGGGATGAACAGCGGCTGGCGCAGCAGCGACTGCACCTCCACCCGCTCGCCGGCCAGCTCCGCCGCCCACAGGTCCTTTACCTCCACCATCCCCAGCACGTGGTCCAGCCCGCCGTTGCACACCAGGTAGCGCGAGAAGCGGTGCTCCACCATGGCCCGTCGGTGCTCCTCGGGCGAGGCCGTCACGTCCAGCCAGACGATGCGGTGGCGGGGCGTCATCAGCGACACCACGCGCTGGTCGCCCAGCCAGAAGACCCGTTCCACCAGCTCCTGCTCCTCTTCCTCGAACACCCCCGCCTGCGTTCCCTGCTCCAGCAGCACCGCGATCTCCGCCTCCGTCACGGGGACCTCGTCCGGCTTGCGGATGCGCAGCAGGCGCAGCACCAGCTGCGTGGACGTGGTCAGCAGCCATACCAGGGGCCGGGCCACGCGCGACACCACGTCCATCGGCCCCGCCATCACCGCCGCGATCTTCTCGGGGTGGTTCAGGCCGATCTGCTTGGGCACCAGCTCGCCCACGATCAGCGACATGTAGGTGATGCCCAGCACGACGATGCCCAGGGAGACCGGCTTTGCGTACTCGGCCACGCTGGGGAACTGCTTGAGCCACTCGGCCAGCGGCTCCGCGATCGCCGCGCCGCCGAACGCCCCCGCCAGCGTGCCGACGAGGGTGATCCCCACCTGCACGGTGGCCAGAAAGCGCTCGGGGTGCTCGGCCAGGTGCAGGGCGCGGCGGGCCGCCGGGTCGCCGGCTTCGGCGCGCTGCTGCAGCCGCGTCTTGCGCGCGGAGACCACGGCGATCTCGCTCATGGCGAACACGCCGTTGGCCAGCAGCAGCAGCAGTACGATCAGGACTTCCGTGCCGATCCCCATGTAACCCAGTGCGAAAGTGCGAAAGTGCGAGAGTGCGAAAGTGCGTGAGTGCGAAAGCGGGTTGATTGATGAGCGCGCAGTGCCGTTCCCTCTCGCACTTTCGCACTCTCGCACTTTCGCACTGCTGTTTCGCCAACCTGCAAGCTACGCACTCGCGGCGGCCGGCGCATCGCCGCAACGTGCGGCGGCGTGGCGCGTGCATTAGATTCCCGCCGTGATCGAATCCCGCCGCTGGTCCCGGCCCCGTCTTCTGCTCGCGCTGCTGCTCGCGGCGCTGGTGGCCGGGGCCGTTCCCCTCCGCGCCCCGGCCTCCCGAGGCGAAAAGGCGTCCGGCACCTCCGCCTGGCGCGCGTCCTCCGCGCGTCCGGTGGCTCCGCGTCCGGATCTGGACCTGCGCGGCTTTCCCCCGCTCCCGGCCGCCGTGCCGGAGCTTCTCCCCGCCGTCACGCTCCTCCGCGTCGAGGCGCCCCGTACGCCGCGCGCCGTTGTCGCGGCGCCGCCGGCCCCGCGGTCGCCGCTTCCCCGCGCCCCGCCCCTCGCGTAGCCGTCCACCGAACCATCTCGCCGTCCGCCCTGGGGTAGACGGCCGCCAGGCGCACCGCGCGTCCGGCGTGACGACGCTACGCAC
>DASQBH010000811.1:0-2973 GCA_035635315.1 Longimicrobium sp. | reverse complement strand
GTGCCCGCGGCCGACGCCTTTCGGGGCGGGGCGGGGACGCGCATCTTGTCGGCATCCGTGATTCGGCCGAGCCGGATCGCAGCGCATCCACGTCCCGGTCATCCCCATGCCCCCGATCACCCAGGGCCAGATCGTCGCGTTCGGCGGCGGCGGGTTCGCCATGGAGCCCGACAACCCGCTGCTGGACGACTACATCCTCCAGCTCACGGGCAAGGACCGCCCGCGCGTGTGCCTGATCCCGAGCGCCAGCGGCGACTCGGCGGCGTGGCTGGACCGCTTCTACGAGCTGTTTCACGAAGACCGCTGCGAGGCCACGCACCTGGCGCTCTTCAGCCGCTCCGTCGACGACCTGTACGAGTTCCTGTCCGAGCAGGACGTGATCTACGCCAGCGGCGGCAACACGGTGAACGGGCTGGCCATCTGGCGCGCGCAGGGACTGGCCGAGGTGCTGCCGCGCGTGCTCGCCGGCGGGACGATCGCCTGCGGGGTGAGCGCGGGGGCGCTGTGCTGGTTCGAGCGCGGCATCACCGATTCGTACGGGCCGGGGCTCAACCCGCTGGAGAACGGGCTCGGCTTTCTTCCCGGCAGCTTCTGCCCGCACTACGACAGCGACCCGCGCCGGCCGTTCTCCTACCCGGAGTACGTGCGAAAGACGGGCGTGGCGGGCACGGCGGTGGACGACGGCGTGGCGCTGCACTACGTGGACGGTCAGCTGCGGCGCATCGTCTCTTCACGCCCCGCGGCGCGGGCGTGGCGGATGACGCCGGAGGCCGGTGAGGTGCGCGTGGAGTGCATTGAGCCGGATTACCTGGGCGGGAGGTCGTAGGGGGGCACGACGGGATGGCAGATGCGGGCGCGGGTGGTCTTCGCAGCGAATGAGCCCGCGCATCGGATCTGGGTACGTGCCGTCGGCCTGCCGGGCGAATGATGCCCATTGCGATTCTGATCCGGTAACGTGCTGTCCGCCCGCGTGAGCGAATGAATTCGCCGCTGGAAAAACGCAAAGTCCGCCTGCGCGGACTCGGCGGCCGGGGTGAGTGCGGCGTCCCGTACACCTGCGCGTCCGCAACCGGAAAAACAGCCGGCCGCCGGTACATCCGCCCAGAGACAACGCTGGCGGCAACGCAAGCGTTGAGGCGGAGCAGGGCGCGTTGTATCATGCGACTCTGCTCCGCCGGTCCCTCCAACACTCCCTCCCCCTGAATCCCATGAGATCGCACCTGGTTCTCCGCATCCTGATTGCGCCGATCGTGCTGGCGCTGTCGGCTCTTCCAGCCTCAGGGCAGGGGGAGCACGCGCATGGAGCGGGTTCGGCGACGGGCGGGCTGGGCGAGGTCGAGTTCCCGACGTCTGGATCGGCCGCGGCGCAGGCGCACTTTCTTCGCGGTGTGGCGCTGATGCACAGCTTTGAGTATCCCGCCGCCAAGTCCGCGTTCGAGCAGGCGCAGCGGGTGGATCCATCGTTCGCCATGGCGTACTGGGGCGAGGCGATGACGTACAACCATCCCATCTGGATGGAGCAGGACAGCGCCGCCGCCCGCGCCGCGCTCGCCAGGCTGGGCGCCTCGCCCCAGGAGCGGGCGGCAAAGGCGCCCACGGAGCGCGAGCGGGACTGGCTGGCGACGCTGGAGGTGCTGTACGGGACGGGGAGCAAGGCGTCGCGCGATTCGGCGTACGCGGGCGCCATGCAGCGGCTGGCGGAAAAGTACCCGGACGATGCCGAGGCGGCGGCGTTCCATTCGCTGGCGCTGCTGGGGACGGCGCACGGCGGACGCCACGTGCCCACCTACATGCGGGCGGCGGCGCGGATGGAGGAGGTGTTTCGCGATCATCCCCAGCACCCCGGCGCGGCGCACTACCTGATCCACGCCTACGACGATCCCACGCACGCGCCGCTGGGGCTGCGCGCCGCGCGGGCGTACTCGCGCATCGCGCCGGGGGCCGCGCACGCGCAGCACATGACGTCGCACATCTTTATCGCCATGGGGATGTGGGACGACATGGTACGCGCCAACGAGGTGGCGCAGCAGGTGGTGAACGAGGCCCGCGCCGCCCGCGGCCAGCCGGCCACCTGGTGCGGACACTACGCCTTCTGGCTGGAGTACGGCTACCTGCAGCAGGGCCGCGACGCCGACGCGCTGCGCATCCTGCGCGACTGCCACGCCGAGGCTTCCGCCCCGGGCGCGAGCCTCCCCCTCGTCCGCTCGTTCGTGTCGATGCGGTCCCGGTACCTGCTGGACACGGAGGACTGGGGCGGCCCGGCGTCGGAGCTGTTCGCGCGGACGGCCCCCGACAACGCGGCACGGCTGCAGGACGCGTACGCCACCGCCTTCGCGCTCCTGCACGACGGGGAGCTGGAAGCGGGGATCGTGCTGGCGGAGGAGGTCACCCGCCTGCGCGAGGTGATCATCGCGGACCTGGAGGCGGCGCGGGTGGGTGTGTCGTATCCCGACGTGTCGCGGGTGCTGGCCCAGCAGCTGTCGTCGCTGCTGTACCTGGCCGACGGGCGCCCCGACGAGGCGGTAGCGCTGCTGAGGTCGACGGCGGAGATCGAGGAGCGGATCCCGTTCGAGTTCGGGCCGCCCTTCATCGACAAGCCCACGCGCGAGCTGCTGGGTGAAACGCTGCTGGACCTGGGGCGCCCCGCCGAGGCGCGCGCCGCCTTCGAGGCCGCGCTGCGCCAGGCGCCGCTGCGCGTGCAGTCGCTGCGCGGGCTGGCGATGGCGCACGAGCGCGCGGGCGATCTGGCGCGGGCGCAGGAGGTGCGGGAGACGATCGCCGCGATCCAGCGGCCGGCGTCCACGCGGGCGGCGGGGCGGTAGCGGGGGACGGTGCAGAGCGCTCCGGCGGGTGCGGCGCGAGGGGCGGGCGCCCCCCTCCCCGGCCCTCCCCCACAAACTGCGTGGGGGAGGGAGAGAACTGCTGCGATCGTGTGGGCAGAAGGATCATCGCGACCCGCGGGGGCCCTCTCCC
>DASQBH010000810.1:0-2812 GCA_035635315.1 Longimicrobium sp. | reverse complement strand
GATACACGGCGCGGGCGGTGGGGCGGTTCGGACGGTGTGGAGTCCGCCCCCTCCGCTCGCTTAGGCTCGCACCTCCCCCAAAACTGCTGGGGGAGGTTGGGGGTAGGGCGGGTTCGGGGTGCTGCGGAAAGCGTGGGCGTGAAGGGCGGGCGCCCCCCTCCCCGGCCCTCCCCCACAAACTGCGTGGGGGAGGGAGGTGCGACGCACCTGAGGGAACGCGATTGAAGTTCTCCCCTCTCCGTGAGGAACGAACGGGGAGGGGTCGGGGGAGGGGCACCGCGTCGGAGCGCCCCGATCCGTCCCGAACACCAACCTCCCCCAGGGTTTTTTGGGGGAGGTGCGAGCCTAAACGAGCGGAGGGGGCGCGCCGGGGCTCACCATCAACCATAGCGATCGACCGGCACAAAATACCATGGCGATGGAAGTACAGATCTTCGGGACGAAGAGCTGCAACGAGACCAAGAAGGCGCTGCGGTTCTTCAAGGAGCGGCGCATCAAGACCCACTTCGTGGACCTCAAGGAGCGCGCGGCGGCGCCGGGCGAGCTCAAGCGGTTCGCGGAGCGCTTTGGCGCCGAGGCGCTGCTGGACCGCGGCGGCAAGCGCTTCAAGGAGCGCGGGCTGCACGTGGCGCACGTCCCCGAGTCGCGCATCCTTCCCCTGCTGGTGGACGACGCCGCGCTGCTGGTGACGCCGCTGGTGCGCTCCGGCAACCAGCTGACGGTGGGTTGGGACGAGGCGAAGTGGAAAGGATGGATCGCGCCGTGATCAACAACCAGGGGTGGGGCGGATGAGGATCGTGGGAGGAAAGTTCGCGGGGCGGCACCTTACCTCGCCCGCGGACAAGCGCGTGCGGCCCACCTCGGAGCACGTGCGCGACGCCTGGCTGGCCTACCTTCAGCCAAAGCTGGCGGGGGCGCGGGTGCTGGACCTGTTCGCCGGCACCGGCGCGCTGGGGCTGGAGGCGATCTCGCGCGGGGCGAAGTTCGCCGACTTCGTGGAGACGCGGCCGGCCAGCCTGCACGCGCTCAAGGCCAACGTGGCCGCGCTGCACCTGCGGGAAAAGACGCGCATCTTCAAAAAGGACGCGCTTCCCTTCGCCGCGGCGCTGGAGGCGGGGGCGTACGACCTGTGCTTCGCGGACCCGCCGTACGAATCGAAGCAGCTGGACCGGCTGATCGAGATCTGGCAGCAGACGCCGTTCGCCGCCACGCTGGCGGTGGAGCACGCCGTGGAGCACGAGCTGGCGCCCGGCGGCAGGCGCCGCGTCTTCGAAGACACGGCGGTGACGGTCTACACCGCGGGGTGACCGGCATCCAGCGCGTCCAGCATCCGCACCACCTCCGGCACGGCGTCCAGCGGCGAGGGGGGGAGCGTCATCCTCCATCCCCCGTGCTCCGCCAGCCGCCGCACCCGCGGGCCGATGCTGTCGCCAAAGCGGTCGAAGCCCTCCTCCAGGTTCTCCACGAACGCCCGCTCCACCTCCGCCGCCGGCAGCCGCTCCACCCCCGGCCGCGGCCCGCGCGCCATCAGGCAGATCCCCACCCGCTCCACCCCCACCACCGCGCCCCGCGACGGCATGGCCAGCTTGAGGTCGCCGTTGCGGATGTGCGCGGAGACGCCCTGCAGCTCCGGGAACCAGCGCACCGCGTCCGGGTGCAGGTGCACGAACCCCGGCAGCCCCCACACGCGCGGCACCGGCGCCTCCTGCAGAAAGACGCAGTCCTCGGAGAGCACGCCCAGGCCGGCGCGCAGGGCGGCGTAGGTCAGCGTGCTCTTGCCCACGCCGCTGGGGCCGGCCAGCAGCAGCGCCGTCCCCCCGCGCATCACGGCGGCGGCGTGGATCGGCTGGCGGTCCTGGGCGGTGACGATGAAGAGCGTGATCGCCTCCAGCACCGCGTAGCGAAAGTGCGCCCGCTGCCTGAGCATGCCGGTGGTGACGCGGATCGCGGCCGTGCGCCGGCCGTGGTGCGCAAAGGCGCGCAGCCCCGGCGCGCGCAGGGAAAGCCCGTCGGGCCCGCGATAGCGAAAGCGGACGGCGGCGGGCGCGCCGGAAAGCTCGGGGCCCGGGGACAGATGGATGCGGACGGTCACCGGTGGGGCGTCGGCCCATTCCCGCGAGACCGGGGCGCCGCGCCAGGCGCCGAACGCCTCGTCGGCCACCGCCAGCACCTCCGCCGAGCTGGACTCGTAGCAGACGGGGATGCCGAGCACGGGATAGGTCACCGTCTCCAGGGCGTGGCCGCGCACGGGGCGGGGGAGATGGGTGCCGGCGGTGCGTGGGGTCATGGCGGGGTGCTCCGGGTGAGCTCGTCGTAGATCTGCAGCACGCGCGCGGCGGCGCGGTCGGCGTCGTGCTGCACCGCGTGCCGCTGCGCCGCGGCGGCGACGGCAAGGCGGCGGTCCTCGTCCTTCAGCAGCGCGGCGACGGCGTCGGCCAGCGCTTCCGGGTCGGCGAAGGGGACGGTGACGGCGGCGTCCGGCGCCCACTCGGCCAGGTGCCCCACGCGCGTCCCCACCGTCGGCACGCCGGCCACGGCGGCCTCCAGCGCCACCACCGGATCGCCCTCGTGGCGCGAGGTGACCAGCAGCACGTCCGCGCGCTCCATCCACTCCCGCACCTCCCGCTGCGGCTTCCAGCCGTGAAAGTGGACGACGCCGTCCACCCCCAGCTCCGCGGCCAGGTGTTGTACGTGGCCCTGCAGCGTATCGAACCCGATCACGTCCAGCCGAAAGCGCACGCCGCGCCCGCCACTCCAGCGCGGTCTGCTCCGCCGGACGCTCGGTCGACGTTGCCGGCGAGGGATCGACCTC
>DASQBH010000809.1:0-7705 GCA_035635315.1 Longimicrobium sp. | reverse complement strand
GAATCGGTATGACACCGTTTACCGAATCGTATCCGAAATCTCTTTCGCGGATCGGTATCAGCGCGGCAGCACCAGCAGGGCCCTGACCTCGGCGGCGCGAAAGCCGGGGCGCGCGGCGGACGCCGAGTCCGGCGCGAAGAGTCCCACGTGCGTCACCAGCAGCTGCGCGCGCACGGCGCCGGACGCGTCGCGCAGCGGGAGCAGCGCGTCGGCGGCGGGGACCCTGGCGCCGCGCTCGGCCCAGCGGGGCTCGCAGCGCACCGCGCCCGCCTCCAGCGCGCGGCGGATCGGCGTCAGGTCGGCGGACGCGCTCCAGCCGTCCGCATCCACCCGCACCCGGTCCTCCCTCAACCGCAGACGCAGCGGGGCGCCGTCCATCCGCACCACGGTGGAGTCCACGTCGTGCAGCAGCACCTCCTGCACGGTGCCGCCCGCCACCCCCGGCACGCCGCCCTCCCAGTCGACCCCCGCCAGCACCGTCCGGTCCATCTGGCAGGCGCCGCGGACGCCCATGTACTCGGTGATGCGGTACGTCGAGCGCACGGTGTCGGGCACCGACGGGATCACCGCCTGCAGCGCGCCCACGCCGTGCGCATCCACCAGGTACCGCGCGCCGGAGTTGATCCGCGCGTACCGGGCGCTGTCCACCGTCACCGTGTCGCGCGGCAGGCGGCGGGGGTCCACGCGCGCCTCGCGAAAGGCGGCGCGCAGCCGGGCCGTCTGGTCGCGCCGGGAGACGGCGGGCGCGCTCCACGGGCCGATGGCGGAGAGCAGGAGCACGGCGGCGAAGACGGCGGGGACGGCGGTGAGGAGCGGGGGGCCGCGGCGGACCAGGCGGACGGTCCCCATCACCGCCAGCACGCCGATGGCGAACACCGCGGCCAGCCGGACGTAGCGGAACTCCGTCCACCCGTACTCCTCCAGCCGGGCCAGCAGCGCCCACGCCGCCAGGGGAACGAGCGGAAGGAGGAGCGCGGGGACGGCGCGCACCAGCATCGACAGGCCCCGGTGCTCGTCGTCCGCGTGCACCGGCTCCAGCAGCACGGCGCCGACGAGGCCGATGAGCCCCGCGGCGATCACCAGCGGCGACACCAGGTTGCGCGGCAGCTCGCCGGTGATGAGGACGCGGGCGGCGTACGCGTACAGGATGAGCAGGTAGACCACCAGGACGGGCGCGTACAGCCACCGTCCCAGCCGGCTGACCGGCTCCGGCACGCCGGCCTCCGGGGGCGCGGAGAGGCGGTGGATGCCCCCCACGAAGATCCACGTGGCAAAGGCGAAGAACACCGCCCCCGCCAGGTCCGTGTACAGGTGGTCCGGCTGCGACAGGTCGAAGAGCGAGACCACGGCGGCCACCGCGCCCGCCAGCATTCCGAAGAGCACGGCGGAGTACAGGCCCACCCCCACCAGCCGCACGCAGACGCGCCAGGCGAACGCCCACACCCGGCGGCGGTCCCGCGCCTGGCGCGGGAGCGCGGCCGTCAGCAGCAGGAGCATGACCGCGCCGGCGGCCAGCAGCGCCCACCGCCATCCATCCGCCGCCCGATCCTCGTGCAGCGCCAGGGTGCCGAACGCCGCGCACGCCGCCAGGACCGCGGCCGTCCCCGCCCAGCGCGCGGCGGCGGAGACCAGCCCCCGCTCCCGCAGCACGCTCAGCGCGAACACCAGGGGAAGCGCCAGCGCCACGGACGCCGCCAGCCGGGCGAACTCTTCGTCCGTAAAGCCCCGGCTGCGCACCTGCACGGAAAGGGCGACGGAAAGGAGGACGCCCAGCGCCACCTCCACCGGCGCGGCGGAAAAGGCGGCGCGGGCGTCGGCGGCGTACGCGCGCAGCGTGCGGGTGATCGGGCTGGTCACGGGCGGGTCCGGTGGAGGGAAGGAGACGGGACCGGTCACTCCGGCGAACGGCAGTACTCGGCGATGCCGGAGACGCTCGTCACCGTGACGCGCGTGCCGGGCTCGATCACGTACTCCGACGCGCCGTATCGGGGGGAGCCGGGGTGCCAGTTGTACGTGTACCCCAGGCGCGTCCACGGATACCCCAGCCGCCGCCATTCGTCCGTTCCGGCGGCGGGATACCCGTTGGGCACCTTCCACGCGGAGAACGCCTGGTCCACCATGAAGCGCACGTGCCCGGGCGACACGCCGGCGGGAAAGTCGAGCGCGCACTCCCACCCCGCGCCCCCCGGGGCGCAGAGCGTGTCGGTGGTGATGGCGGGGTTGGCGGTCGGCCGGAAGAGCCCCGCGGCGGGGACGCGCATCTCCATGAAGTACCGGGCGGGCGAGGTGGGCTGCAGCCCCAGCAGCTGGCGCAGGCGCATGACCGTGTCCTGCTCCACCCAGTCGTCACACGAGTCGCGCACCTCGGGCACCAGGGTGACCCAGACGTAGCCGGCAAAGGCGGTGTCGCCCCGTGGGATGGAGTCGCCCTCGAGCGTCACCACGAGCACCGTGCCGTCCGGCCCGATCTCGGCGCCGTTGAGGGGAAGCACGTCGCGCTCCTCGAAGATCGCCGCATCGTCCAGCGCCATGGCGTACAGCTGGTACACGTCCGGCGCCGGCACGGGGGAGATGGATGCGTTCCCGGGACCGCCGACCGCCGTTCCGCACGCGCCCAGCACCGCCAGCGCCGCAACGGACGCGCCGCGGAGCCACTTCAGGGTCCGTGTGTCCATGATCCGGAGGGGAATGGAGGATGGGTGGGAGGAGCGGACACACGATTGCGCCGGCGGGGCGTGGACGCAAGAAAGGTGAGGGGGTGAACGGGGGAGCGCGTTTCCGACGGGCCCTCTCCCCCGCCGACTTCGCCGCTCGTTCCTCGCGGCTCGCGGCGACCCCTCCCCCAACCCCGGGGGAGGGGTTGTCCGTTTCCTCAACCTCCTCCCGTAAACAACCCCTCCCCCGCAGTTTGGGGGAGGGGTCGACCGCCGTCGCGAGGAACGAGCGAAAGGCCGGTCGGGGGAGAGGGCCCGCCGACTCACACCATCACCCGTTCACCCCTTCACCCCGTCCGCGCCTGCTCCGCCGCGATCCACTCGCGGACGTTCGCCTCCAGCACCGTCAGCGGCACCGACCCGCTCCCCAGCACCACGTCGTGAAAGCGGCGCAGGTCGAAGCGGGTGCCAAGGGCGCGCTGGGCCTCGCCGCGCAGCTCGCTGATCTTCATCTGCCCCGTCTTGTACGCCAGCGCCTGCCCCGGCCACGCGATGTAGCGGTCCACCTCGTTGGTGATGTTGAGCACGGTCAGGGCGCTGTTCTCCGACATGAAGTCGATGGCCTGCTGGCGCGTCCACCCCTTCCAGTGCATCCCCGTGTCCACCACCAGCCGGCAGGCGCGCCACATCTCGTACGTCAGCTGGCCGAAGCGGCTGTACGGGTCGGTGTAGAAGCCCACGTCGTATCCCAGCTGCTCCGCGTACAGCGCCCATCCCTCCACGAACGCGGTGAAGTTGCCGTAGCGCCGGAAGTTGGGAAGGTCGCCCAGCTCCTGCGACAGCGCGATCTGCAGGTGGTGGCCGGGCACCGCCTCGTGGAACGACAGCGCCTCGATCTCGTACGTGGGGCGGCTGCGCAGGTCGTACGTGTTCACCCAGTACGTCCCCGCGCGCGTGCCGTCGCCCGCGGGGCGCGAGTAGTACGCGGTGGTGGTGCGCGGCGCGATGTAGTCGGGGATGGCCTTGATGCCGTACGGCATGCGCGGCAGCCGGGTGAACAGCCGCGGCAGCTCGCCGTCCATGCGCTTGAGCACCACCGCCGTGCGCTCCATCAGCGCCTCTGGGGTGCTTACGTAGAAGCGCGGGTCCGTGCGCAGAAAGTGGATGAACTCCGCGAAGCTGCCGGTAAAGCCGGTGGCGCGCATCAGCGAGTCCATCTGCGCGCGGATGCGGGCCACCTCGCGCAGCCCCGTCTCGTGCACCTGGTCCGGCGTCACGTCCAGCGTGGTGTACGAGCGCACCCGCTGCGCGTAGATGGCCCGCCCGTTGGGCAGCTCCGACGCGCCGATGCCGCGCCGCGCGCCGGGGACGTACTCCGCCTGGATGAACTGCAGGAAGTCGCGGTAGCCGGGGACCACCGACTGCTCGATGGCCTGCCGCCCCGCCGCCGCCAGCCGCGCACGGTCCGCCTCGGGCACCCCCGCCGGGAACTCCTTGAACGGCGCCCACAGCAGGCTCTGCGCGGGGTCGGCCACGATGTGCGGCTGGATGGTCTCCTCGATCCCCGTCAGCGAGACGGAGGGGAGCACCATCCCCGTGCGCACGCCCTCGCGCATCAGCGCCACGTGCTGCCCCACCCAGCCGCGAAACGCGTTCAGGCGGGCGATGTAGTTCTCGTAGTCCTCGGTGTTGTTGAGCGGAACGTTGTCCGCCAGCTGCGGAAAGTAGGTGTGGAACCCCTCGCGGTTGGTGATGGGGATCAGGTGCAGCCCCAGCTCCACCTCCTCGATCCCCTGCCGCAGCTGCCGGCCGAAGATGTCGTAGTGGATGCGCTCGCCGGCCGCCAGCGAGTCGCGGGGGATGGCCTGCAGCCGCGCCAGCAGCCGCCGGTTCTCCTCCGTGCGCCGCGCCACGTCCTCGGGCGCCGTGGGGTCCAGCAGGTGGCTGTAGCGCCGGTCGCCCAGGCTGGTGGCAAAGGTGGGGTTCTCGCGCAGGGTGATCTCCCAGTCGTCCGCGAACAATTGCCGCAGCCGCTCGGAGGCCGTCTGCTGCGCCGCCGCGGGGACGGCGAAAAGGAGGGCGAGGATCGGGATCAGGCGCGTGCGCATGGGGAGCCGGGGGAATCAGGGGAGTGGCGAAACGGGCCGGACGGTGCGCGAACAAGCGTACGCGTTCGCCTGCGGCGCCGCAACGGCGCTCGGCGGGGGAGCCGGCGGCGGATCCACCCGGCTGCGCAAGGTTTGTCTGGAGCCGAATGCCGCACCACTTGCCGCCACGGGTGCGTACGACTATTTTCCTGGCATTTCGTGACAGAAATCAAGCGCGCGTGGGTGGACGCAGATCCACTCACGCGCTTACCGCAACGGCCGTCGTGCCCTTCGCGCCACCGCGCCCTGGGTTCGGCGACTTCCGTTTTTTCGCAGCCTCTCCAGACGTCCAGACCAAGCCGATGCAGCCCTTTCCCCCCCGGACCGACGCGGCCCCGCGGCCGAGCACCCGCATTCCGGGCATTCGTGACTGGCCCTTCGCGTGGAAGCTGCGCGGCGCCATGTTCGCCCTGGTGCTGCTGGCCGCCGTGGGCGTGGCGGGCATGCTGCTGTACGCCCGCCGCAACCAGACCCTTACCCGCGAGCTGTCGGGGCGCGAGATGGCGGGGCTGGCGCTGGTGCTGAACGTGGACCGCGACGCCAACCAGATGCTGGTGGCGCTGCACCGCGCCGCCCGCGCGGGCGACGTGCAGGAGCGCAAGCGGTGGCTGGACTTTCACGCCGAGAACGTGGGGCAGACCCGCGTGCGCCTGGCCGAGTACGCCGGCCTGCCGGGCCTTTCGGCCGAGCGCAAGGCGATGGCCGAGCGGGCCGTGCAGGCGCGCAACGCGTACGTCGACTATGGCGAGCAGATCGCCACGCGGCTGGTTCGCGCCACGCCGGGGACGGCCAGCGTGGAGGTGGAGCTGGCCGCCATGGTGCGGCAGCTGGACGTGCTGCGCGAGCCGCTGGGAACGCTGGAGGAAGGGCACCAGGCCTCCGCCGACGCGCTGACCACCGGGGTGGAGGCCGGCGGCTCGGCGGTGCAGAGGACGGGGCTGCTCCTGCTTCTCGCGCTGCTGGGCGCCGGTCTGGCCGTGGCCGGGGCCATGAACCGCGCGGTCACCTGGCCGGTGGGGCGGGTGGCCGCCCGGGCCGAGCGCATTGCCGGCCGCGACCTGACGGGCGACGACGTGCACGCGGCGGGCGAGGACGAGGTGGGGCAGATGGCGCACGCCTTCAACCGCATGTCGCGCGACCTGCGCGGGGTGATGGGGCAGATCCAGGGGACGGGCGGCGCGCTGGCCGGCCACGCGGCCGAGCTCACCGTGCTCTCCGGCGAGACGCGCGACGCCGTGCAGCACCTGAACCAGGCCGTCGCGCAGATCACCGCCGGGGCCGAGGACCAGGCGCAGTCCGCGCAGCAGGCGTTCAACCAGACCGGCGCCATCTCCGCCTCCGTGGCCAGCATCGCCGAAGGCGCGGAGCGGATGGCCAACGCGCTGCGCGAGTCCGTCGCTTCCGCGCGGCAGGGCGGCGGGCGGGTGCGCGCCGTGGCCAGCGGGACGGCCGAGGCCGGGCAGGTGGTGGCGGAGAACGTGGAGAGCGTGCGCCGGCTGCAGCGCCACTCCGCCCAGATCGCCGACTTTGCGCAGACCATCACGGGGATCGCCAGCCAGACCAACCTGCTGGCGCTGAACGCGGCCATCGAGGCCGCGCGCGCGGGCGACGCCGGGCGCGGCTTTGCCGTGGTGGCCGCGGAGGTGCGGGTGCTCTCCGAGAGCGCCGCGGCGGCCGCACGGCGCACCGTGGCGGTGGTGGGCGAGCTGCGCGCCGACGTGGACCGGACGGTGGCGGAGATGGAGCGCAGCGCGTCGGGCGTGCAGACGACCGCCGCCCGCGCCACCGAGGTGGGCGAGGCGCTGGACACCATCTTCCACGCGCTGGAGACCAGCGAGTCGCTGGTGGAGATGCTGTCCGGCGAGACGCGCACCATCGCCGGGCAGGTGGACGGGACGGCGGCCGTGCTGGAGTCGGTGGCCGCCGTGGCGGAGCAGAACGCCGCCGCCGCGCAGGAGATGGCCGCCCTGGCCGAGGAGCTGGAAGGCGCCCTGGCCACCATCGCCTCGCTGGCCGGCGCCGGCCGCGCCGCCGACGACGCGTCGGACGAGTCGCTGAACGGCCTGGCCGCGCGGCTGCACACCCTGGTCGGCTCGTTCCGCCTGGGCGCGGAATGGGCGCCGCGGCAGGCGCCCGCGCTCCCTCTGTCGTCGCTCCCCGCTTCCGGCCCGCTCCCTCAAACGGTGTAGGCGGCGGTTATCCCAGGTCCCTGAAAAAGATTGGGGATACAGAGGAACAGACAACAGCCGGAGGAACAGAGGAAGACACGCAGTTTGTCTCTGTTCCCCTGGCTTTTGTCTGTTCCTCTGTACCTTTCGCCGTTTGTTTTTGCGGATCTGTTATTACTCTGTTATTACGCGGAGCGGTCGCGGTGACGAAAAGACGAGGACGCAGAGGCAAGTCGATGCCGCTGCGTCCTCTCTTTTTCCGCCGGCCTCACGCCCGGCGGGTACGATGCCGGCGGGAACGCGGTACGGCCGGCCGTGGCGAATGAATTCGCGGCTTGGACAACGCAATGTCCGCCTGCGCGGACCGCTCGTGCCGGATTCGACGTGAGTGCACACCAGCAGGTGCCGTCACCGTTGAAGCCCCGCGCCGTTTGCGGGGCTTTCCGCTCTTCCAGCCGCGGGTTTACCCGCCCGGGTACAATGCCCGCGGCAACGGGTTCGTACCTTCGTACCTTCGTACCTTCGTACCCTCGCCCCGCCCTACTCCCACTCGATCGTCGCCGGCGGCTTGGAGGAGATGTCGTAGCAGACGCGGTTGATGCCGGTCACCTCGTTGATGATGCGGGTGGAGATCCGCGCCAGCACGTCGTGGGGGAACGGGTACCAGTCGGCCGTCATCCCGTCGCGGCTGGTGACGGCGCGCAGGGCGCACACGTTCTCGTAGGTCCGCTCGTCC
>DASQBH010000808.1:0-2527 GCA_035635315.1 Longimicrobium sp. | reverse complement strand
GTTCGGAAAGGAGGTCCTTCGGTCGCGCGCGGAGTGCGGGGTGAACGACGGTACGTCGCGGCGCTCCCTCAGGAAGTCATCGCTTTGCCTGTGCACAGTGAATCAACGCGTCTGGTATGACTGCGGCCGAGCCGGGGCCGGCTTCCAATTCGGAAGCCGGCCCCGTTCGCGTTTTCCAGATTCGTCGCGTTGAGTCGCCTCGCCGGCGCGAGCGTCAGCGGTCGCGTTTGGCGCGCGGTCGGGGGCGGAGGGGCGCGGTGGTCAGGGAGGCGAAGGCGGCGGTGTCGGAGTGCTTCAGCCGGTCCAGCCGCGCGAGCAGCGCCCCGATCTCGTCGTTCGATTGCCCTGCCGCCAGCGCCCGCCGCACGGCCGACGCGGTGATCTCGCCCAGCAGGCCGGACTGGTACAGGTGCGCCAGGAACGCGCTGGCGCTCCAGGTGGCGTGCACCACCTCGGCGCCGTCGGGCGTCATCAGCGCGTGCACCTGCTGGGCGGAGTCGGCAGCCAGGTTCACCCACTGTCCCGGCCAGTGGCCGCGCACGTTCTCCGCCTCGTGGTTCAGCACCACCTCGACGCCGTCGATTTCCACCGGCTCGTACGCCAGCACGGCCACGCGCACGCCCCGGCCGATCGCCTCTTCCACCGCCTCGCGCAACTCCGCCAGAGGGGCGGGAAACACGTCCATCAGCACGATCTGGCGCGCGCCGGCCAGCACGGTGCGGCAGCGCTCGTACACCTGCGCCGGCGTGCGCAGCTGGTACACGCGGTCGTCGCCCGCGTCGCTGCCGATGCGGCTGAGCGCCTGCGCCGCCTTCTGCTGGTGCCGGGTGAACGCGCGCTCCAGCCCGCGCAGCAGCTCGGCGGGGGGCACGGCCCGGCACCGGCGCGGCTCGGCGTCTTCCATCATCACCGCGCCGCGCTTTTCCAGTGCCTCCAGCGCCTTGTAGGTGTTGGCGGCGGTGCGCCCGATCCCCTGCGCCACCCGGTACCCCGTGGCCTGCGGCTCCCGCAGCAGGAACACGTAGACCTCTGCCTCGAGCTCCGTGAATCCGAGGGCGACCAGGTGCCCGGTGCCATCCGTGATCGTGCTTGACATAGTATTATTGTAAGATAATACTAAGGACAACGCAACCTTCCTTGTCCATCGTCGCGCCTCGCACCAGGAGCCACCATGCGGAGCCTGCCACACCCGTCTCATTCCACACCGATTCCGAACTGGCGGGCGATGCTCCGGCTGATCTGCGTCCTGGTGCCGCTGTACGCCGTGGAGGGTGCCGCGCAGGCGGCGCCGGTGCCCGGGCTGGCGGTGGCGGACTCGATGGCGGCGGCGGAGTTCGCGCGGGACAGCGCCGCCAGCATCACGGTCGGCGTGGTGTCGGCGGGCGAGCTGATCTGGACGCGGAGCTTCGGGTTCGCGGACGTCCGCACGCGCCGGCCGGCGGATCGGAACACCGTGTACCGCATCGGCTCCATCACCAAGCCGTTTACCGCCGTCATGCTGCTGCAGCTGATGGAAGCGGGAACGCTGCGGCTGTCGGACCCCGTCGCGCGCTTCTTTCCCGAGATCGCGAGCATCGGCGGCGCTGGGGCCGGGGACCCGCCGGTCACCTTTCACCATCTCGCGACCATGACCTCCGGGCTGCCCCGGGAGCCGCGCGAGGAAGGTCCGTTCTGGACTGGGCCCGTGGATCGGTGGCAGGCGACGCTGCTGGACGCGCTGCCGCATGCCAGCTTCGAGGCGGTGCCGGGGATGCGCTTCGAGTACTCCAACCTGGGCTACGCGGTGCTGGGCGCCGCGCTGGAGCGGGCGGCGGGCGTGCCGTACGTGCAGTGGCAGCGCGAGCGCATCCTGGAGCCGCTGGGGATGCACCACACGGCGTTCGAGGTGGATCCGGCGATGGCGCGCGTGCTGGCGACCGGGTACGAGATCGGGGAGGATGGCACGCCGGACGAGACCGTGCCCGTCCGCGAGCTGCGCGAGGGGCGCGGGTACAAGGTGCCCAACGGCGCGCTGTTCACCACGGTGGATGACCTTGCCCGCTTCGTCTCCTTTCAGCTGGGCCACGGGCCCGAGGCGGTGCTGCCGCACGCCGCGCTGAACCGCGCGTTCGCGGGGGCCGTGGCCACGTCGGCAGATCTGGACGTGGGCTATGGGCTTGGCTTCATGGTGATGCGCCGGGGCGACTTCACCTGGCTGGGGCACAACGGCGGCGTGGCGGGCTACACGGCCATGATGTACTTCGACCGCGAGCACCAGCTGGGCGTGATCGTGCTGCGCAACGCCACCGGCGGCCGCGCCCGCATCGGCCGGCTGGCGCCCGACATGCTCCGCACGCTCATCGACGCCCGTCTCGCCGCCGCACTCCCGGCTGGCAACTGAGGATATCGGAGGATCGAGAGGCACGGTGTGACTGCGGCCGGGTGCCGTGCCGCCCGCCTGGCTGGCAACTGAGGATATCGGAGGATCGAGAGGCTCGGTGTGACTGCGGCCGGGTGACGTGCCGCCCGCCTGCCGGGCGAATGAATT
>DASQBH010000807.1:0-2300 GCA_035635315.1 Longimicrobium sp. | reverse complement strand
CGACGGGGAGGCCCTCTCCCCCGACGGCCTTTTTGCTCGTTCCTCGCAACGGCCGTCGACCCCTCCCCCAACTGCGGGGGAGGGGTGAGGTGCGGCGCCGGGTTCGCCGTGCGGGATCGAGTTCTCCCCTCTCCGTGAGGAACGAACGGGGAGGGGCCGGGGGAGGGGCACCCCGTCGGGTGCATTTCGATGCGATTCGAAGCGCTCCGCTCCCCGAGCTCGTTCGCGAGTGTCATTCCGTCCACCCCAGCACGCCCGACACCTGCGCCGCCAGCTCCATGGGATCGAACGGCTTGGAGAGCACGCCCGACACCCCCAGGTCGTCGAAGCGCTTGCGGTCCGCCGCCTGCACCTTGGCGGTGAGCAGGATGATGGGGATCCCCGCCGTGTCGTCGGCCGCGCGCAGGGCGCGGGCGGTGGCGGGGCCGTCCATCCCCGGCATCATCACGTCCAGCAGGATGGCGTCGGGCCGCTCCGCCGCCGCCATGCGCAGCGCGTCCGCGCCCGACGAGGCGGTGACCACGTCCCACCCCGCCGTCATTTCCAGCGACATCTGCGCGACCTCGCGGATGTCGTCCTCATCGTCCACCAGCAGGATCTTTCGGCTCATGATGCGTTCGTGGTGTGCCGCGCGGGCGCGATGCGGTTGAGCAGCGACACCACGCGCTTTTCGAACTCCTCCGGCGAAACCCGCCCCTTGGTAAGAAACTCCGTGTGCCCCAGCCGCAGCCGCTCGCGGTCGTCCTCGTCCAGCTCGCGCGCCGTGTAGACCACGAGCGGAATGGCGCCCAGGCCGTCCTCGCCCTTGAGCGCCTCAACCACCCAGTAGCCGTCGCCGTGCGGCAGCCCCAGGTCCAGCACGATCAGGTCGGGCGACGCGCGGCGCCCGGCGTCCACCGCCTCCACCCCCGTGGACGCGTGCAGCGCCTCGATCCCGTGGCGCGAGAACACCTCCATCAGCACCCGGGACAGGTCCGGATCGTCCTCCACCAGCAGCACCCGCCGCGGCTTCCAGCGCACGCTCACGGCCTCCTCCAGCGCGTGCAGGAGCGAGCCCTCCTGGAACGGCTTCTCCACCCAGTCCACCACCTCGCGCGCCCGCTGCACCCGCGGCATCGGCTTGAGGGCGCTCAGGATGACGACGGGGATGGAGCGGGTGTCCGCCCGCTGCCGCAGCGCCTTGAGGGTGTCGCTTCCCGTCATCCCGGGCATCATCATGTCGAGCAGGATGGCGTCCGGGTGCAGCCGGGTGGCCTCGCGCACGGCGCTGTCGCCGTCCGTCACCCCTACGGTACGGTAGCCCCACCCCCGGAGGATCTCTTCCACCACCTGCACGATGGACGGGTCGTCGTCGCACACCAGGACCAGCGGGCCGTCGCCGTCGTCGTCCACCGCCGCGGGGCGCGGCTCCAGCGCGCCGGGAAGGGTGAAGGTGAAGGTGCTTCCCTCCCCCGGCGTGCTCTCCACCCAGATGCGCCCGCCGTGCTGCTGGACGATGCTGCGGCAGATGGCCAGCCCCAGGCCGGTGCCCCCCTTGTCGCGGGCGTCGCTGCTGTCCACCTGCTGAAAGCGCTCGAAGATGCTCTCCAGCCGGTCGGCGGGAATGCCGCGCCCCTGGTCGCGCACGCGGAACACCACCTCGGGCCCCTCGCGCTGCACGTGGACGCTCACCTCCGCGCCCGGCGGGGAGAACTTGATGGCGTTGGACAGGAGGTTGGTGAGCACCTGCAGGATGCGGTCGGGGTCCGCCTCCATGGGCTGGCGGTCGGCCCAGGCGTACAGCCGCACCCCCGCCTTTTCGGCCATGGCCGACATCACGTCCACCGCCTGGTGCGCCAGCTCGGCCGCGTCCGTGGGATGCAGCTCCATCGTCACGCGGCCGGACTCGATGCGCTCGATGTCCAGGATGTCGTTGATCAGCCGCACCAGCCGGTCGGTGTTCTGCACGGCGATCTCCAGCATCCGCCGCCCCTTCTCCGGCACCTCGCCCAGCTTGCCGGCGGCGAGAAGACCCAGGGAGCCGCGGATGGAGGTGAGCGGCGTGCGCAGCTCGTGGCTCACCACGGAGACGAACTCGTCCTTGAGCCGGTCCACCTCGCGCCGCTCCGTCACGTCTCGAAAGGTGACGACGGCGCCGGTGATCTGCCCCTCCTCCACGATCGGGGTGCTGGTGTACTCCGCGGGAAACGAGGTTCCGTCCGCGCGGCGAAAGTGGGCGTCCTTGACCTCGCGCGCGGTGCCGGTGGAGAGGGTGGCGCGCACGGCGTTCACGCTGTCGCCCCCCGCCTCGCCCGCGCCCA
>DASQBH010000806.1:0-2166 GCA_035635315.1 Longimicrobium sp. | reverse complement strand
GAAACGACGGGGCTGGTTCGGTGCTCTGATCCGGCCCCTGCGTGGCGGAAAGAAGGTCCTTCGGTCGCGCGCAGAACGCAATGCGAGCCGCTGGACTTGCGCGGGCGCTCCCTCAGGAAGTCACGTTTCTTTTTCCGGATTGGGTATGATCGATTCCGATCACACGCGTCCGGGGGAGGCGATGTGGCAGGCTATCCACGCGGCGCGTCCGGGCGGGTCGGTGGGCTACGTCGGCGTGGCGCGGGACGGCTGCCGCGCCATGGACGAGCGCCGCGCGATCGTTTCATAGCCCGGATCAAGCACCTGCGCAGATGGCGGAAACCGAACGACCGCAGCCATGGCTCCAGGCTGTGGTCGTTTGTTGCAGGATGTGCCACGACTGCTCCGGGAGGCGTCATCGGCGCCGTCCTGCTCCGGATCAGGGGCTGCGGCGGATACGGCGGCAGGCACGATACCGGCAGTGCGTGGCCCGGCGTCGCGACAGCGGAGGCATACGTCACGGCTGGTTTCAGCGCGGCCGGCCGCCACTCGCAGCGGGAGAATCGAAGAAATGGCCGAGGAGAGACCCGGCGATCCGCGTACGCCCGACCCGGTCGTTCCGCCCCCTGTCGTGGAAACCACCGGCCGCGTCCCGGAACCATCATCCCGTGAATCCCGGGAACGCGAGAATGCCTGGGAACGGGGGGCATTGCGGGCGAGGTCACGCGCCGATGCCGACACGGACGCTCCCAACCTCAATGCCGTATTCGAGGCCACGGGCATCGCGCAGCGAGCGTTCGTCACGCTCGCCGACAACGTGCGCGACTACGCCATCTTCCTGATGGACCCCGAGGGGATCATCATCTACTGGGGCGAGGGCGCACGCCTGATCAAGTGGTGGACGCGAGAGCAGGTGGAGGGCGCCCACTTTCGTGTGCTCTACCCCGACGGCGGGGCGGAGGACGGGACCGCCGAAGGCCACCTGGCAGAGGCCGCGCGGCGCGGCGAGATGGTGAGCGAAGGCCAGCGCGTGCGCAGCGACGGCTCCACTTTCTGGGCCGGCGCCACGCTTACGGCGCTGCGCGACGCGAACGGGGAGCTTCAGGGCTTTGCCAAGCTCACCCGTGATCTCACGGCGGCGCATGCGGTAGAGGCAGCGCTGAAGGCGGCGAAGGAGGCAACGGAGACCGGAAGAAAGGTGGTCGCGGAGAACCGGGCGAGGGGCGCGTTCCTGGCCGCGATGTCGCACGAGCTGCGCACGCCGCTGCAGGCAATCATCGCCTACGCCGACCTCCTGGACATGGAGATCGCGGGCCCGCTGAACGAGACGCAGCGTACGCAGCTCGGACGAATCCGGCTCAGCAGCAAGCACCTGCTGGGGCTCGCCACGGAGGTGCTCGATCTCTCGCGGCTGGACGTTGGAGGGCTGCCGGTCACCCCTGCGGCACACGGGCTGGGAATCACCGCCGAGGAGGCGCTGCTGCTGGTTGCGCCCCAGGCCGAGGCGAAGGGCCTGACGTTGACGAACGCGATCAGCGGCTCGGCGGCGGAGCTGTGCTACTGGGGCGACGAAGGCCGTGTGCGCCAGATCCTGGTGAACCTGCTCGCCAACGCCGTAAAGTTCACGCCCAGCGGCGGCCGTGTCACCGTCAGCGCCGGGGCAACCCAGCAGGCACCGCCCGATGCCCAGCTGGGAGCCCTGGGGCCCTGGGTGTACATCCGGGTCGAGGACAATGGCGAAGGGATCCCGGCGGACCAGCTGGGCACGATCTTCGAGCCGTATGAGCAGATCGGGAACGTGAGTGCCGAGGGGGCGGGGCTCGGGCTTGCGATCAGCCAGCGGCTCGCCAGGCTCATGGGCGGCGACCTTACCGCAACCAGCGTGGCCGGCGTTGGCTCGAGCTTTTTTCTCTGGCTGGAGAACTCCGCCACGCGCCCCGCGAAAACGCCCGAGTAATTGGGCACGGGGCGAGTAGCAACCCTTGTTCTTCGACGGCCGGAGCTGATCGATCTGGCGCTGGGCGGCAGGATCGGCCCCGGCAACGTCTTTGACCAGACGGCTCCAGCTGGAGCAGGTGGCCGACGGCTACCGCGCCATGGACGAGTGCCGCGCCACCAAGACGCTGCTGGTTCCATAGCCCGGATCAAGCACCTGCGCAGATGGCGGAAACCGAACGACCCGCAGCC
>DASQBH010000805.1:0-4662 GCA_035635315.1 Longimicrobium sp. | reverse complement strand
GGGTAGGGAATAGGGAATAGGGAATAGGGAATAGGGAATAGGGAATAGGGAATAGGGAATAGGGAATAGCCTGCACATCAAAACCCTCCCTCGGAGTCCGGGGGAGGGTTTCGTTGCTCCGGCCGCGGGCTTCGTCCCGGGCGGGTGAACCCGCGGCTGGAAAAGCGGGAAGCCCCGCAAACTACACGGGGCTTCAACAGAAAGGGAACAGCAGCGATCTGTCATCCTGAGGCCCGGCCACACCGGCGTCTGCCCTCGCGCAACCGGTTGCAGGGCCGAAGGATCTACTCTCGGCGTGCTGGAGGGTGGACGCGGCAGCCCCGTCCCGCACCCGCGGCCGTGATGCCGTCCGACGATGCGTGTGGGGCGCGCGACGAAGCCGGCTATAAGGTCTCTCCCGAGAAGCCCTGTCAGGCCGCCGAGTAGCCGCAAGCGCGGCGCGGGCTGCCGCGGCTGGCTTTGAGCAACCGGAAGGTAGATCCTTCGGCCCTGCGCCCACTCGTGCGAGGGGAAGGCGCGGGGTGGGCGGGCCTCAGGATGACATATCCCCTGGCGTGGCGGGCTCGCATCGTCCGATCCGAGTGGTCCGTCGAAGCGTCCGGCACTCGCGGGCGCAATCCGCGCAGGCGGATTTCGTGATCTTCCAGCCGCGGTTTCAACCGCCATTCCAGACACCCGCCCCGCGCGACCTCCTTCCCGCTATTCCCTATTCCCTATTCCCTATTCCCTATTCCCTATTCCCTATCCCCTCAAAACACCGGCCGCAGCAGCTGCTCCCGGTGGCTGCGGGAAACGCGCAGCTGCCGGCCGTCGTGCAGCAGGGCGATGTAGTCGCCGCCGAACCAGGGCTGGATCTCGCGGATGCGGTTCACGTTGACGATGGTGGAGCGGTGGATGCGGATGAACGTGGCCGGGTCCAGCTGGTCGCCCATGGCACGCAGGGTGGAGCGGATGAGGTGCGTCACCTTGCCCACGTGCAGCCGCACGTAGTTCCCCTCCGCCTCGAACCAGTCCACGTCCTCCACCCGCACCAGCTGCGTGCTGTTGCGCCCCGCCACGCTGATCCACGACGCGTACTTCCGGGGCGCCGGCGCGGGCTCGGCTCCGTCTCCCGCGCGGGCGTGCAGGGCGCGCAGGTCCTCCAGCAGCGCCTCCAGCCGCCGCGTCAGCTCCTCCTCGCTGCGCGTGGCCAGCCGCAGCCGCGCGCGGGTCAGGGCGCCGCGAATGCGCTCCTCCGTCACCGGCTTGAGCAGGTAGTCCACCGCGTGCAGCTCGAATGCGCGCACCGCGTGCTGGTGATACGCCGTGGCGAAGATCACCGCCGGCATGCGCGCCGCGCCGATCCGCTCCACCACCTCCAGCCCGTCCACCTCGGGCATCTGCACGTCAAGGAACACCAGGTCCGGGTGCAGCGTGCGGATGGCCTCCACCGCCTGCACGCCGTCCGCCGCCTCGCCCACGATCTCCACGTCGGGCTCGCGCGACAGGTGCATGCGAATGCCGTCGCGCGCCAGCGGCTCGTCGTCCACGATCAGGGTGCGCAGCGTCATACCGCCTCCGCCGCGATCACGTCCATCCCGTGCTCCTCGTCCGGCGGGGCCAGGCGGAAGGGCAGGGTGATGCGCACCAGGGCGCCGCCGCCGGGCCCGTTGCCGCGGTACATCTCAAAGCCGTCGGGGCCGTACAGCTGCTCCAGCCGCGCCCGCGTGTTGGCCAGCCCCACGCCGGTGCGTCCCCCCGGCTGCTCCGCCTGGAACCCCGGCCCGTCGTCGCGCACGGCCAGCTCCAGCCGGTCGTCCAGCCGCCGCGCGCGCACCTCGATGCGCCCCGCCGCGCGCCGTTTGGCGATCCCGTGCTTCACCGCGTTCTCCACCAGCGGCTGCAGCACCATGCTGGGCACCAGCGCGCCCATGGTGTCGGGCGCCACATCGAAGCGCACCGTCATGCGGTCGGCAAAGCGCACCTGCTCGATGTCCAGGTAGCGCTGCGCGAACTCCAGCTCGCGCACCAGCGGCAGCGTCTGCTCGCTGTTCTCCAGCGACATCCGCAGCAGGTCGCTCATCCGCCCGATCAGCCGCACCGTCTGCGCGCGCTCGCCCTGGCCGGCCAGCGTGGAGATGGCGTTGAGCGTGTTGAAGAGAAAGTGCGGCTGCAGCTGCATGTTGAGCGCGCGCAGGTTGGCCTGCGCCAGCCCCGCCTCCAGCTGCGACGCCCGCAGCGCCAGCTCCGACGCGTCGCGGTCGCGCTGCACCGCGCGGCGCAGGTAGAAGAGGGCGTGGTGGGCACCCACGATGAGCCAGTAGAGGGCCAGCCAGGTGGTGAAGTACGTCGCCATCAGCCGACCCATGTTCGCCCCGAAGTCGTGGAACGTGGGGGGCAGCTCCTCGGGCGGAACCGTCATGGGCGCGAAGACGAAGTCGCACAGCCAGCTGCTGAGGGTCAGCTGGACGACCACCCACGCCATTCCCGCGGGCACGTGCACCAGCAGGGAGCGCCTCCACGTTCCCGGCGCCAGCGGAAACAGGTCGGCCAGCTTGAGCGCCAGCGGGACCAGCGGAACGGTGACGTACCACGCGGGAAAGGTGACGGCCGCCACGTAGTCCAGGCCTCCGACGGCCACGCGGGGGTTCACCGTAAGCGTCAATACGAAGTCGATCAGCCCCAGCAGCGTGGCGACGCCAAAGAGCGTGAATCCCACGCGCCAGGGACACAGCCGCAGGTATTCGGCGGTGGCGGTGCGCGCGGGCGGCTCGGACGCAAAGGCGGGGAAGGGAATCTCGGTTGCGGTCACGGCGGGATGCCGGTCGGGAGGAGTGCGGCGGGCGGACGGAGGAAAGATAGTCGACTGGAGACGGGATGAAAAGCTTTGTGTGGATGGGGTTTACGCCGTCCCTGGCCGCCCTCTGTGGACGATCACGGCTCGTCCCCCGCATCGACCGTTCGTCCCCGCGGAATCACGTTTCGTCCCACATTGCGCCACGATGATACCAGACTCACTGGTGCACGGGCGGAGCAAAGCGGTGACTTCCTGAGAAGGGTGTTGCTAAACCTCTGCAGGTGTGGAAGAGGCGACGTCATCTTGAAGGACCTTGCCAGCATAACCGGGGGGGCGGAGCCGTGGCGTGCAGCATGTCCCCCGCAAGCCGGGAGAAGGTCCTTCGGTCGCGCGCAGGCGATCGAGGTTCCGGATGGTCACGTGCGCGCTCCCTCAGGAAGTCAGCTTCGGAATGCACGCGAGATCCTTGGAATCGGTATGAGAATCACGCGGAGGACACGGAAGAGCTCATCCCGGAGCCGTCATGCAGAGACGCGGAGGGGCCCGCGGCGACCTCCGCGTGAAAAAAGCCCCCTCAACGCGGGCGGCGCCGCTTCCCCGGTAAGGAGAAGCGGCGCCGTCTGCGTCGTTGGAGCTCCGAATTGTCTGTGCGGAGGTGTGTCAGTCCTCCACTTTCCGCACGTCCGCGGCGCGGGGACCCTTGGGATCCTCCTGGATCTCGTACTCCACCCGGTCGCCGCGCTTGAGCGACTTGAACCCATCCATCTGGATGGAGGAGTGGTGCACGAACACATCCTTTCCGCCATCGTCCGGACGAATGAAGCCGAAGCCCTTATCGTCCTTGAAGAACTCCACCACCCCAGTCTGTCGAGCCATGGTCCCTCCGCTACGACGGATTCCGGTCCACCCGGGGCGCCGCTCCGTCGCACGCCTCCCCGGCCTGTTCCCGCCTGCACATTTGCAAAGAGCGGGCCGCACAGATGTTTCGAACCTTTGTCAATCGAGGCGCGGCCGGGGAGCGCCCGTAAGCCGCAGCACCGCCACCTCCGGCCGGCACAGCAGGCGCACCGGAAGGTGCACCGTCCCCACCCCGCGCGAGGTGTACACCTGCGTCCAGGGGCGCCTGCGCAGCCCTTCTTCGTACAGGTCTTCCCGCTCCGCCGGGTTCCTGATCGCGCCCACCAGCGGCAGCCGCACCTGTCCGCCGTGCGTGTGCCCGCTCACGATCAGGTCCACCGCGTCGTACGCCCGGCGCGCCTTTTCTCCCTGGTCGGGGTCGTGCGCCAGCAGCAGGGTAAAATCCCGCGTTTCCGGCGGCGGCAGGGCGTCCAGCGTGGGCCGGCCGCGCGAAAAGTCGTCCACTCCCGCAATGCACAGCGACGCCTCGCCCACCCTGGCCAGGTGCGCGCGGTTGGTCAGGTCGCGCAGGTGCGGATGGCGCCGCAGTTCCGCGTGCCATTTGTCGATCCCCACCGTGTAGTCGTGGTTGCCGGGCACCGCCCACACCCCGTGCGGTGCGTCCAGCCCCGCCAGCGCGTTCAGCACGGGCGCGAACGTCCCCGCGTCATCCGCCGCGAAGTCGCCGGTAAGGGCGATCACGTCCGGCCGCTCGCGCATGGCCAGCCGCGCCGCGCGGCGGATGAGCCACAGCGGCGTCCCCTCACCCGCGTGCATGTCCGTCAGCAGCGCGATGCGAAAGCCTTCCAGGTCCGGGTGCAGCCCCCGCACGTGGATGCGCGGCCGCGTGACCTCAAGCCATAGCGGCTCCAGCAGCGTGTACGCGCCCACCGCCCCCGCCGCGGCCGCCGCCGCGCCCATCCACCCCATCGCCCGTTTCGTCTTCGTCATGCCGCGCCGCCAGAGCAAGCGGCAGACCACGCGGGCGG
>DASQBH010000804.1:0-2034 GCA_035635315.1 Longimicrobium sp. | reverse complement strand
GACAGGTTCATCCGCGTGAGCTGGCCGTCGCGCAGGCCGCGGGGGTCGTCCAGCAGGGGGCTCCGGGCGCGCAGCACGGTGCCCGCGGCCACCCCCTGGCAGCCGGGAAAGATCGGCTGGCCGGTCACGGCGTCGCGCTGCGCGATGCGGGCGGCGTCGCAGGTGGTGAAGTTGTCGGGAAGGTCGCCCGCCATCGAGTTCTGGCCGTACTCGTACTTCAGGCTCCACCGCGTCTGCTGGGCGCCGCGCGTTCCCTTCCTGGTGATGATCTGGATCACCCCCGCCGCGGCCTCGGCGCCGTACAGGGTAGACGCCGCGGGGCCCTTGATGACCTCGATGGACTCGATGTCCTCGGGGTTGATGAAGGAGAGCGCCGACGTCACCTGGGTGCTGAACGAGGTGACCCCCGCCCCCGACGCGCCAAAGTTGCCCAGGTCGGCGTCGTTGTAGCGAATGCCGTCCACGTAGATGATGGGCCGCACCGCCGTGAGCGATCCGGCGCCGCGGATGCGGATGTCCGGCGCCGCGCCCGGGGTGCCCGCGTTGCTCAGGATCTGCACGCCCGGGGTGCGCGACTGCATCACCTCCGCCACGTCGCTCACCGTGGTGCGGGCGGTCACCTCTTCCACGTCCAGCGTGGTGACCGAGTTGGGAAGCTGGCGGCGGCTGGTGGCGCCGGGGGTGCCGGTCACCACGATCGCCTCCAGCCCCACCGCGCTCGCCGCCAGCGCGAAGTCCGCCCGCGCCGTCCCTTCGGCACCCACGGCCACGCTGGCCTCGGCGCTCTGGTGGCCCAGCATGGCCGCGCGCACCCGCACGCGTCCGGCGGGCACGCCGGCGATGGTGTACTGGCCGTCCGCGCCGGTCACGGCGCCGCGCGGGGTGCCCACCACGCTTACGGACGCGCCGGAGAGCGGCTGGCGGTTGGCGGCGTCCACGACGGTGCCGCGGATCGTCCCCGCGGCCTGGGCGTGCAGGGACGGCGCGGCGAGCAGCAGCCCCACGGCCGCCAGCACCCGCAGGCAGCCCTTCCGCTGGGTGAGAGAGCCCATCAGTTCCTCCTGGATCGGTGAACCTGAACGGGAAGCAATTGTATCCAATTTTGGATGCAATGTTGGATACAATGCGGAGCGCGCTCGGCACGCGCAAGCTTCGCGTCCTGCGGTGCGCGGGAGACTGGCGTGTGCGACGACGCGCGCAGGCGCCCACTCGCCGCCGGTGCACCGCCACGGACGCGGGGGCCTGTGCACTGTATGGCTGATTGATCTACCGAACCCGCAAAAAACCCGGTCTCACGCAGAGGAAGCGGAGTCGTTTCTCTGCTTCCTCTGCTTCCTCTGCGGCAGTAAGTCGACACCGCGAAACGAGTCTGCGCACCTCAGCTTAAACAACGCCACGACAGCGGTTTGCGCTGCCGTGGCATTCGCACTCCTAGACCCGAGTGGGATAGGAAGTGGGATAGGTTCTCGCCGCCGTTGGAACCGGGGCTGTCCGTGTGCCCCGTGAGCCGGTTCAGGATCCGCATGGAAACCCCGGCCCATTTTCAACTCACTGGGATACGAGCCGCCCCTGGATGGGCCGCCGCCTCCAGAAGCACGCGTTCTTCGACGATCAGGGAGGAGTGGCGGATCGCGACGGGGCGCCGGGTCGAGGTCATACCGTTTATGCTGATTCCATGTGCATCCACGGCCCTGAAACAGGTTTTCACGCGTGAGGCCCCGTAGTAAAACTCTGAATGCACAGCAAACCATGGGAAACGTTATCAGACGGCCCCTGAGCTTCGCTTTCCGGCGTTTGCCCAACAAAGAGAGGAAGTCATCAGTCTGCAGATTCTCCATGTCCCTTCGCCGAGCTACACGGAGAGTGTACCGTTTCACACGAGAGTGGAGAAACGCCGGCCCGGCAGGAACACTCCTGCCGGGCCTTACGATAGCGTGACCGCGCCCAGGCGCCCCTCGGGGCGCGCTACGGTGCTGCGATCGTCCTCAGGGGATGTCGCCGCAGCGGCAGTATCCCTGCGAGGAACAGTAGGCG
>DASQBH010000803.1:0-2007 GCA_035635315.1 Longimicrobium sp. | reverse complement strand
CGGCAGAGCCATGCCGGGGCCAGGGCCACGGTGGAGCTGGGCGAGGAGCTCACGGCGGGGCTGAAGGCGCTCGGCCGGCGGCACGGCACCACCCTCTTCATGACCGTGCTGGCCGGGTGGGCCGCGGTGCTGGGCCGCCTTTCGAGGCAGGGTGACGTGGTGATCGGCACGCCCAGCGCCAACCGCGGCCGCGCGGAGATCGAGGGGCTGATCGGCTTCTTCATCAACACCCTCGCGCTCCGTGTGGACCTTTCCGGCTCGCCCACCGTGGCGGAGCTGCTGGGGCAGGTACGGACTCGGTCGCTGGGGGCGCAGCAGAACCAGGACATCCCCTTCGAGCAGGTGGTGGAGCTGGTGCAGCCCGCGCGCAGCCTGGCGCACAGCGCGCTGTTCCAGGTGATGTTGACGTGGCAGGGCACGTCGGAGGACCGGCGGGAGCTCCCCGGCCGCAGGCGGGTGGGCGTGGGCGCGGCGTCACCGGCAACGGCGAAGTTCGACCTGTCGCTCTCGCTGGGGGAGGTGGGCGGGCGGATCGCGGGGAGTGTGACGTACGCCACGGCGCTCTTCGAGCACGCGACGGTGGAGCGCTGGCTGGGCTACCTGCGTCGGGTGCTGGAGCAGATGGTGGCCGACGATGCGCAGGCGGTGGACCGGCTGGAACTGCTGGACGCGGCGGAGCGGCGCCTGGTGCTGGAGGGGTGGAACCGCACGGAGGCCGAGCTTCCGCGGACGTGCGTGCACGAGCGGTTCGAGGCGCAGGTGGCGCGCACGCCCGACGCCGTCGCCGTGGTCTTCGAGGATCGCTCACTGACGTACGCGGAGCTGAACGAGCGCGCCAACCGGCTGGCGCACCACCTCCGCGGGCGGGGCGTGGGGCCCGACGCGCGGGTGGCGGTCTGCATCGAGCGCAGCCCGGAGCTGATGGTCGCCTTCCTTGCCGTGCTGAAGTCGGGGGGCGCGTACGTCCCGCTGGACCCCGGCGATCCCGAGGAGCGGCTGCGCCACATGCTGGACGACGGCGCCCCCGCGGTGCTCCTGGCCCACTCCGGGACCGCCGCGCGCTTCGCCGGCGAGGCGCTGCCGGTGATCGACCTGGACGCCGACGCGCAGGGCTGGGCAGGCGAGTCCGCCTCGGATCCGAGCCGGGGAGAGGTGGGGCTCACGCCCGGCCACCTGGCGTACGTCATCTACACCTCCGGCTCCACCGGCCGCCCCAAGGGGGTGATGGTGGAGCACCGCGCGCTGGCCAACGTCATGGGGTGGATGGGCGAGGCGTGGCCGCTCGGCCCGGACGACGTGGTGCTGCAGAAGACGCCGGTGAGCTTCGACGCCTCGGCGCGCGAGCTCTTTCCGCCGCTGCTGGCGGGCGCGCGGATGGTGATCGCGCGTCCGGGCGGGCACCGTGATCCCGCGTACCTGGTCGAGACGATCCGCCGCGAGGGCGTCACCACGCTGCACTTCGTCCCCACCATGCTCCAGTTCCTGCTGGAGGAGCCGGGGATCGAGCGGTGCACCTCCATCGCCCGCGTGGTATGCGGCGGCGAGGCGCTCCCGGCCGCCCTGGCGCGGCGCGCGGCGGAGCTGCTGCCGCACGCGGAGCTGCACAACGTCTACGGCCCCACCGAGGCGGCCGTGGACGTCACCTGGCTGCGCTCCCCGGCGGAGGTTGCGGGGCCGCACGTCTCCATCGGCCGGCCGATGGCCAACTGCCGCGCCTATTTCCTGGATCGTACCGGGGAGCCGGTGCCCGCCGGCGTGGCCGGCGAGCTGTACCTGGGCGGGGCGCAGGTGGCGCGCGGGTACCTGGGCCGCGCGGCGCTGACGGCGGAGCGCTTCGTCCCCGACCCCTTCGGCGGCGAGCCGGGGGCGCGGCTCTACCGGACGGGCGACCTGGGGCGGTGGCTGCCGGACGGGACCATCGAGTTCCTGGGGCGCAACGACTTCCAGGTGAAGGTGCGCGGCTTCCGCATCGAGCTCGGCGAGATCGAGGCGCGGCTGCGGGAGCAC
>DASQBH010000802.1:0-3685 GCA_035635315.1 Longimicrobium sp. | reverse complement strand
GAGGACGAAGACCGCGACCGCCGCGGCGACCAGGTGCTCTACACCCGCGCGGACGGCGGCGCGTGGACGGAGCCGGAGCGGCTGGACGCGGGACCCGGGCTTTCCGAGTCGCCCCGCGTGGTGGTGGACGGCCGCGGCCGCGTGCACGTGCTGTGGTACGAGGCGATGGATCCCGCCCGCCCCGCCGCGATGACGGACCTGCTGCACCGCGTGTGGGACGCCGGCCGCTGGTCCGCCGCCGAATCGCTGTACCGCGAGCCCGCGCCGGCCGGCCTGGGGGACCTTTCGCTCGCCGCCACCGTCGACGGGGGCGGACGGGTGCAGGTGGTGCACACCCGTGCGGCCGGCGGCGCCGCGCACCTCACGCTCGGCCTGGCCGGGCCGGCGCGGCCCCTGGGGCAGGAAGTCGCCTACCCGGCCTGGGACGCCGCGCGGGGGGCGGATGGCGGGCTGGGGATGGTGTACGTGGCCGCGCGGGCGTCGGTGCTGCAGCCCTCCGCCAACAACGACGTGTACTTTCAGGAACTCCGCGGCGGGCGGTGGAGCGCGCCCGTGCCCGTGCACGTGAGCGCCGCGTGGGCGTACGAGCCCGCGCTGGCGACGGACGCGCGGGGCGTGCGGCACGTGGTGTGGCTGCAGGGGTGGAAGGAGGGCAGATCGGACCGGGTGATGCACGCCACCTCGCGCGACGGGGTGACCTGGAGCGAGCCGGCCGACGTGACCCCCGCCGTCCCCGGCGGCGACTTTCAGGCGCCGCGTCTGTCGCTGGACGCCGCCGGCCGCGTGCGGCTGCTGGTCACCCGCCACGAGGGGCAGCTGGGCCGGCCCCGGCACTGGCAGATGGAGCTGGATGGCGGCCGCTGGTCCGCCGCCGTGCAGCTGTTCCCCGACCTGGGCCCCGCCCGCAGCCACATGGAGACCGCCGCCACCCCCGGCGGCCCCCTGCACGCCCTGTGGCGCGGCGGCGACGGCGCCTACCGCCACGCCACGCTGAACTGATCGCCGGTCGGATCCACGCGGACGCACACGTGCCGTCCGCGCGCGGAAGCGAATGAATTCGCCGCTGGAAATTCGCAAAGTCCGCCTGCGCGGACTCGGCGGTCCGGCCGCGTGCGGCCTCCCGGGCACCTGCGCGTCCGCAGCCGGGGATTCCCGGACCGGATCCGGAGCAGCAACGCGCGGCTGAGAACGCCAGAAGCCCCGTCCGGCTCACGCCTGACGGGGCTTCGGCTGCATCCGAGCGGAGCCTACACGGCCGCGGGCTGCGGCTTGCCGCCGGTGCGCAGGTATTCGGCAAAGTCGTCGGGAAGGTCGCTGCGGCGGATGGCATCCATCGTCCGCTCCACGTCGTACTCCACGCGCACGAACTCCGTCTCCACCCCGGTGCCGTCGACGGACAGCACCACGTACCCCGCGCGCCAGTCGCCGTCCTTGGGGCGTCCCACGGAGCCCGTGTTGACGAAGTGGATGCCACCCACCTCGCGCGTCCACGGGACGTGCGTGTGCCCAAAGCAGATCACGTCGCCCGCGTGCGCCCCCGCCTGCTCCGCCATCTTCAGGCAGAAGTCGTCGCCGCGGTCCGCCGTCCAGTACAGCGTGTTGAGCGTGGGCGCGCCGTGCACCAGGATCACCCGCGGCCCGGGCAGGTGTCCGCCCAGCGGCCGCACGTCCAGCCGAAACGGGAGCGCGCCCAGAAAGCGCCTGGTCTCCGCGCTCACGTGGCGGCGCGTCCACTCGTAGCTCAGGTGCGAGAGCGCTTCCTGCCGCGGGTCCTCGTACTTGCACCCGCAGTGCTTGTAGTCCGTCGCCACCGTGGAATCGTAGTTCCCCGCGATCCCCGCGATCCCCTCCGTGCGGATGCGCGCCACCGTCTCGTCCGGCCACGGCGCGTACCCCACCAGGTCGCCCAGGTGGTAGAGCGCGTCGACGCCGCCGCGCGCGCGGATGGAATCCAGCACCGCCTCCAGCGCCGGCAGGTTCGCGTGGATGTCCGAGATCAGCGCGAGGCGCATGGGAGTGCGAGAGTGCGAGAGTGCGAAAGTGCGAGAGTGGGTACCTGGACGGACTGGTGCGCGCGGCAGGCACCCCCCTCCCCGACCCTCCCCCGCAAACTGCGCGGGGGAGGGAGAACCCGGTCTGAGTCTGAGCGCGCAGGGAATTCCGGTTGCGGACGCGCAGGTGCACGGGACGCCGCACACGTCCGGGCCGCCGAGTCCGCGCAGGCGGACTGTGTGACGTTGTTGCCGCGATTTCAATCGCTCCGCCGGGAACCTGCCCAATCACCCGGTTGCGGACGCGCAGGTGCCTGGAACGCCCTACACCGCCCGGCCGCCGAGTCCGCGCAGGCGGACTTTGCGTAGTTGTTGCCGCGAATTCATTCGCCCGGCAGGCGGACGGCACGATGCCAGCGGTTCGCCACCATCACACCATCACCCCTTCACGCGCAACAGGTCGAGTCCGCGGTGCTCTCCGCGTCCGAGCGAAGGGAGGCGGCGATCTCCTGCACCTCTTCGAACGGGTCGGCGTTCAGGCGGTAGTACGACCAGCGTCCCTGCTTGCGGTCGCTCACCAGCCCGGCGGCCTTGAGCGTCTTGAGGTGGAACGAGAGCAGCGACTGCCCCGCGTCCAGCACGTCCACCAGGTCGCAGACGCAGCGCTCGCCCCCGCGCAGCACCTCGATGATGCGCAGCCGCTTCTCGTCCGAAAGCGCGTGGAACAGCCGCGCCGCGCGCTCGATGTCGGTCCCGGTTTGCGTAGCCATGCGCAACTATACATCAGCCGATTTTGATTCGTCAAGACCGCACCGGCTCCGAGCGGGCGGCCGTCACCATCCGTTTGGCACGATACTGGCTTCCGCGGCGGGTGGACTGTAGACGTAAACCGTTGCAGGGACGGGATCTGAGATGAAGATGAATCGAGCGCGCAGGACGGTGCTCACCGCGTTTGCGACGGGAATGCTCATCGGCGGGGGAGGCGCGGCCACGCAGGCCGCCGCCACGGAGCGCGCGGAGGTCGCCGCGGCGCAGGACGGCTTCTCCATCACCGTCGACCTTTCCGACCGCATGCTGTACGTGAACCGCGGCGGCGAGACCGTGCGCGAGTACCGGGTGGCCGTGGGCCAGTCGCGCCACCCCACGCCCACCGGCTCGTTCCGCGTGGGGCGGTTGATCTGGAACCCGCGGTGGGTTCCGCCCGACGCCGAGTGGGCACGCGAAAAGCGGGCGCGCGAGCCCGGCGACCCGCGCAACCCCATGGGGCGCGTAAAGATCTTCTTCCGCGCGCCGGACTACTACATCCACGGCACCCGCGAGACCGATTCGCTGGGGCAGGCAGAGTCGCACGGCTGCGTGCGCATGCGCAACGCCGACGTCATCGAGTTGGCGCGGATGGTGATGGAGAACGGCGGCGCACGGCGCAGCCCCGGCTGGTTCCAGCGCGTCATCAACCGCGTGCGCAGCACCCAGGACGTGCGCCTGTCGCAGCCCGTGGCCCTGCGCGTCCGCGCGTGATGTGATGGTGTGATGGTGCTGGCGGCCGAATCGCGGTCGACGCACCCGGCGGGCTCCGCACTCCTGCGGGGCCCGCTTTCCGTTTCGGTGGATGGAGACGCGTGATGCACGTCATCGAGATCCTGCTCCCCCTTCGCGACAACGAGGGAGAGCCTTTTCCCCGCGCCGCGCTGGAC
>DASQBH010000801.1:0-6919 GCA_035635315.1 Longimicrobium sp. | reverse complement strand
GTCCTCGCGGAACTTACCTTCGGTCACGCGCTGCTCGAGGTCGGCGTTGGTCGCGGCAAGAATCCGCACGTCCACGCCCTGCGGCCGGGTCTCGCCCACCGGCATCACTTCGCCCTGTTCGAGGAATCGCAGCAGCTTCGGCTGCACGTCGAGCGGAAGGTCGCCGATTTCATCGAGAAACAGCGTGCCGCCGCCGGCGGATCGAATCAGCCCCGGTTGATCCGTCACGGCGCCAGTGAAGCTGCCGCGGCGATGACCGAACAGCTGGCTGTCGGCGAGCTCCCGCGTGGTCGTCGTGCAGTTGTACGGCAGGAACACCGCGGAACTGCGGTGCGATCCGACGTGGATCGCACGCGCGACGAGCTCCTTGCCGGTGCCGCTTTCGCCGGTGATGAAGACGGAGGCATCGGTGGCGGCCACCTTGCGCGCCAGCTCCACCGCCTGCAGAAAGGCGGGGGAGCGGCCCAGCAGGGTGACCTTGTCGCTGTGCCCGTTGCGGGCCTGCCGCTCGCCGCGCTCGGCGCGCGACTCGCGCGCCACGTGCACGGTGTGCGCGGCGCGGCCGCACAGCACCTGCAGGTGCTGCGCGGTAAACGGCTTGGGCAGGTAGTCCCAGGCGCCGGCGCGCAGCGCCTCGATGCTGCTCTCCACGCTGGGGTTGCCCGTCATCACCACCACCAGCGTCTCCGGGCTCTTTTCCAGGCACAGGCGCAGGAGCTCCATCCCGCTCACGCTGCCCATGTACAGGTCCAGAATCACCAGGTCCCAGCGGCGGCGCGACAGCAGCTCGCGCGCCTCGTCGCCGCGCCCCGTGCCGGAGACGTCGAACCCCGCGTGCGCCAGCACCGACACGCAGCTTTCGCGCAGGGTGAGCTCGTCTTCCACCACCAGCACGCGGATGTCCGCGTTGGCCTGTGGACCCGCGCCCGCCAGGGGATCGGGGCGCGCCTGCGTCCGTTCCGCCGGTGAGGCCGTGACCGTCCGCTCCGCCGTCATCGGCATCGTCACAATCCGTTGAATGATGGTTCTCCGCCATTCCGCCGCGGTCTCGTGACCCGCACCTGTTCACACACTAGCGTGCAACCGGCGCCGCGCCTGTGGGGACGAACCCGACACTCGTGTGGGGAGGTACGTCAGGCGTTCAGCGCAGCCAGTCCGTGCCGGGAAACAGGTCGGGGAGCGAGGGTGCGCCCGCACCCGCGAAAGGGGACGCGGGTGCGGGAGCGCCCATCCACCCGCCGCCCGCCGGAGCCGGCGCGCCAAACCGCAGCTCCGGGAACGCGTCCGCCACCCGCGCCGTGGCCCGGCGCGCGGCCTCGCGCTCCGCGCAGGGCGCGGCGGCGGACGATGCCGGTGCGGGGCTTCCGTCGTCGACGGTGCCCGGGTCCAGGTAAAGGACCGCCCCGCCTGGCTCGCTCTGCGGGCCGATGAAGTCGTACGCCTTTTCCCAGGCCCCGGGCGGGGCCCATTCCACCCGGCCGTCGGGGCGGGTGCGGCGCAGCAGCCGCCCCTCGGCCACGGCGGCGTCGTTCCAGAACCGCGGGTCGTCGGGGGTGGCCCAGGGGTAGACGGCCCGCCCCCCGGCCCACACGCCGTTGTCGATCAGCCGGCGCACGCACGCCGCCACCCAGGGGCGGGGAAGGGCGCAGCGAACGGCGATCCGGTCGATGTTGAAGCGGTGCTCCGGACCCGCGAGCAGCACCACGGCGGCGCGAAAGGCCGAGGCGTCCCGGGACAGGTCGGGGCGGGCGCGGCGCACCCGGTCGCGGGCGTCGCCGGACCGGGGTTCGGACAGGAGGGGGGCGAGGATGGATGACATGGGGCCGTCCTTGGGCCGGTGCGCCGGGGCGTGTGTACGCCGGGGCGGACTTTCACCGTGGGGCGGCCGGGCTGTCTGCGGGAGACCCCTGGCTTTGCGGACCGGCCTCGCGACCGGGGTGCGTTTCTCGGGGTGAGCGGGAGAGACTGCACGCCCTCCGCGGCCGACGGGGCGCGGCCGGATTCCGGGGGCGGACTAGAAGGGTTGTGCAGGGGCTATGCCTATGTCAAGCATGGGGTTTCACCCGCCGCGCACCGCCCGCGAGGAGGCCCGCGCCCCTCTCCCGCGCCGCCGGAATGTGTGCAGGCGCCGGCGGAATTCGGGTGCATCCTCGTCACAACTCGCCAGTTCAATGAGACGATGCGCTCCTTTCGGGAATAAACGTCATACGCACCTGAAGGCGTGGCCGTGCGGCTCAAGTGCTGCAAACCTTGTACATCCATCTCCGGCAGCGCCCCGCCCGGGCGTCTCGATATGATGCACTGGTGCAACACTTTGGATGTGGACGGCCCCATCGGAAACGCCCGGCGCCTCCGCGCGGGACGGAGGGTCGCCTGCTTCCCACGCGGCTGCGCGGACGATCCGCGGACGGGGGAGCCCGCCACAAGCGGAGGGTTCTCGTCCCTGTCATTGCTGAAAGAACTGATGTCGCGCGGCACACCAGAGCATCGGGGAGAGGAACCGCGCCCTTCGATGCCGTGATGCTCTGCGCGACTGATGGTTTCTGGCTCTCCCTCGATCCGGTTGCTGACGCTGTTCAGCCGTCGTTCGGCGGCATCCCCGAAGCCGGCTGAGCGTTTCCCCGTTTCGGGTTGAACATCGGCGTCGAACGTCGGGTTGCGCGGATGGTGCCGACGCAGTGAGGGGCCATCCGCATTTTTTCGAGGGCCCCCTTTCGTCTTCATCCCATCATCCGTCGGCGATGCTGCTTGCCGGAAGCGCATCGGACTCAGCCTGTACGAACACCTGATGCGAGATCTTGCAGAGTCTCGGAGCGCTATAAATCCGGCGCGTTCCCGACGCGATCGCGCGCGGAGACGGCTCACGGGATCGCGCATCAGGTGAAGCCGGATCGCGGGTTGTGGGGCGCTCCGGAGGACGATGGGGGTTCCCGGAAAACGCGGATGGCCCCCTGCCGCGCTTCCATCCCTCTCCCGTTTCCGATGCCCTCAGGAAAGTCTCGTGCGCCCCGCCACGGCCGACGTGCGGGACACCGGTGGTGGGCATGGGAACTCCCCGCGGTTTCAGGCAATGCGCGGCGTGCAACGAAATCGACGATGATTCTTTTTGAGGAACCCCCCTCCTCCTCATCCCGATCATCCGTTCCTCATCTCGATCATCCGTCGGCGATGATGCTTGCCGGAAGCGCGCCGGACCCAGCCTTCGAGAACACCTGATGCGCGATCTTGCAAAGTGTGCGGAGCGCGAGAAATCCGGCGGGTATCCGCTGGGTGGTGCGCGGGGACGGTTCACGGGATCGCGCATCAGGTAAAGCCGGATCGCGGGTTGTGGGGCGCTCCGGAGGACGATGGGGGGTTCCTGAAAAAACGCGGATGGCCCCCTGCCGCGCTTCCATCCCTCTCCCGTTCCCGACGCTCCAGGGAAGCCTGGTGCGCCCCGCCACGGCCGACGTGCGGGACACCGGTGGTGGGCATGGGAACTCCCCGCGGTTTCAGGCGATGCGCGGCGTGCAGCCAGATCCACCACAAACCTTCTCCATACGCCGATCCATCCCGCGACACCCCCGGCAATGCCCCGCGCGTCGGGGTCCTGGGAGAGGAAGGCCGTGTAGCCGCCGTCCGGCCGATGCGGGACGAGGCGAGCCGCACGCGTGCGAAGTGTTGCACGGGCGCCACACTTCGCTGCGGCGGCGCCGTGGCCAACCGCCCCGGGCGGTGGGGGAGCGGAGGAAATCCCTTGTGATCGCTGAACTTGCACGTGCTGCGCAGCCGGTCCCCGGCTTGCGGGGCGGAAGGCTGCGGCCACCGGGCCGGCCATCGCCCCCCCTTCGGAACCACGCGCCCCATGGCGATCCATCTTCCCGTTCCCGCTGACTCCCCTTCCTCCCTCCCCGCGCCGGCACCGTCAACCGACCGGCCCCCGGAGTACGCCGCGCGCGTCGCCGCCCCGGACGCGGGCGGGGGCGACCTGCTGCGGCTGGGCTCGGCGGTGTACCGCCGCAAGTGGTGGGTGCTCGCCGCCCTGGTGGTGGGCATCGGCGCCGGCGTGGGCGCATCGCGCCTGGTGGCGCCGCAGTACGTGGCGCAGGGGACGCTGTGGGTGGAGACGACCGACCGCGGCGCTCCCAACACCGGCCCCATCCGCAGCGCCCAGCTGCTGCAGTCGTACGCCTGGGTGGAGCTGCTCAAGTCGTACGCGGTGCTGGACCACGTGGTGCGCGAGGAGCGGCTCTTCGTGCAGCCCGCCTCGCCGGCGGACGCCCGGCTGCTGGCGGAGTTCGCGCTGGCCGAGCGCTTCAACCCCGGCCGCTACCGCCTGGCGGTGGACGCGGACCGCGGGTGGGTGCTGTACTCCGCCGACGGGGCGGTGGTGGAGCGCGGCGCGGCCGGCGCCCCCGTGGGGGCCAGGGCCGGCTTCGCGTGGACGCCCCCGGCGGCCGCGCTGACCCCCGGCCGCACCGTGGAGTTCATCGTGCTGAACCCGCGCGACGTGGCCCGCGGCCTGGGCGAGGGGCTGGAGGCGCGGATGGCGGAGGACGGCCACTTTCTGAACCTCAGCCTGCGCGGCTCCGATCCGCGCCTGCTGGCCGCGACCCTCAACACCACCATGCGCCGCTACGTGGAGGTGGCGGCGCAGCTCAAGCGCGCGCGCCTGGACGAGCTCACGGCCATCCTGGAGGAGCAGCGGCAGTACGCCGAGCGCAACCTGCGCGACGCCGAGATCGCGCTGGAGGGGTTCCGGGTGCGCACCGTGACCCTTCCGTCTACGCAGTCCACCCCCGTGGCGCCGGGGCTGGCGCTCACCCGCGACCCCGTCTTCGGCAGCTACTTCGACATGAAGGTGTCGCGCGAGGACCTGCGCCGCGACCGCCAGGCGCTGGAGCGCATCACCGCGCAGTCGGCTACGGGAGAGATCGGCTTCGACGCGCTGGCGGTGATCCCCGCCGTGCAGCAGAACCCCGAGATCATGCAGCTGCTGGCGGAGCGGACGCAGAAGCGGGCGGAGCTGCGGGCGCTGCAGGCGCGCTACACCGACGAGCACCCCCCCGTGCGCCGCCTGAGGGAAGAGCTGGCCGCCGCGGAGGGCGTGGCCATTCCCACCGCCGTGCGCCAGCTGGCCGCGCAGATCGCCGGGCGCGAGAGCGAGCTGGAGGCGCGCATCGGCAGCGCGTCGTCGGAGCTGCGGCAGATCCCCCCCCGCGCCATCGAGGAGGCGCGGCTGCAGCGGCGGGTGGAGATCGCCGAGAACCTGTACGGCACGCTGCGCCAGCGCTTCGAAGAGGCGCGGCTGGCGGCGGTGAGCAGCCTGCCCGACGTGCGGGTGCTGGACCAGGCCGCCGTTCCCTCCGCCCCCGTGGCCGACCGGCGCCCGCTGATCGTGGCCGGCTTTGGCGCCGGCGCGGTGGGGCTGGCGCTGCTGCTGGTGCTGCTGCTGGACCGGGTGGATCGCCGGGTGCGCTACCCGGAGCAGATCACCGGCCGGATGGGGCTGCCCGTGCTGGGCGCCGTCCCCACCACCCGTGGCGCCTTTGCCGCCACGGGCAAGAACGCCGGGCAGATCGCCGAAGCGTTCCGGGAGCTGAGGCTGGCGCTGGCGCACGCGCACGGCGCCGCGGGGCCCATGCTGCTGTCGGTGGCCAGCGCCGAAAGCGGCGACGGCAAGAGCACGGTGGCCGCCTGCCTGGCCCGCGCCTTTGCCGAGCAGGGCCACCGCACCCTGCTGGTGGACGGCGACATCCGCCGCGGCAACCTGCACCGCACCCTGGCGTGTGCGCGCGCGCCGGGGCTTACCGACATCCTGGACGGACGCGCCGGGGCGGCGGAGTGCATCGGCTCGCCCGGCGGAACGCGCTTCGACTTCCTGCCGTCGGGCACGCGGATGCGGTCGGGTCCGGAGCTGCTGGGCTCCCCGCGGATGGGGCAGCTGCTGGCGGAGCTGCGCGGGGAGTACGCCGTGATCATCGTCGACACGCCGCCGCTGGGGGCGGGGGTGGACGCGTACGTGCTGGGCGCTGCCACGGGAAACATGGTGCTGGTGCTGCGCACGGGTGCCACCGACGCCGCCCTGGCCGAGGCCAAGCTCACCCTGCTGGACCGCCTTCCCGTGCGCGTCCTGGGCGCCGTGCTGAACGCCGTGCCCCCGTCGCGCGTGTACCGCTACTACTCGTACATCCCCGGCTACGGCGTGGAAGACGAGGCCCGGGCGATTCCGGAGACGGCGGGAGTGTAGGCGGGGGAGTGCGAAAGTGCGAAAGTGCGAAAGTGCGAAAGTGCGAAAGTGCGAAAGTGCGGGAGTGCGAAAGTGCGAAAGTGCGAAAGTGCGAAAGTATGAAGTGCGGGAAGTAGCTCGATGCCAAGCGTGCGTGAGCGCATCATTCGCGTTCACGCACGTTTCCGCTCAGTGGAACCGGCCTGACTTCACACCGAAATTCGCCAGGTACTGGGTTCGGACGATTGCTGTCCGATCGGAGGCGCCGCGCGCAACCATCTATCCTTCCCCGACCCCTGTCCGCCGACCGAAGAATCGTCATCGGCAGGCGGCTTCTCGCGCGGAAACCAACGTAGCCGACAGGCCTGTGCGCCCATCGTAAAGATCCTTCGGTCGGCGCACAGACAATCGTGCGCGGTAGACAGACAGGGGTGCGCGCCTTCCTCAGGATGACACCGTTTGCCGAATTCTTGTCCGAAATCTTTTGCGGGGTCCGGATGAAGCCCTGGCGAGGCACACGAGCCCTGGCGCCTTCGGGCACAATCGAGCGCGGATTCGCTCCGGATGCCGTCGCGCGGCACGAGAAACTTCTTTGCCTCCGCCAACTCCGTGTGAGGCCTGATCTTTTGCGGATTCGGCCTCGAGTGTCCCCACTTTCGCACTTTCGCACTCTCGCACTCTCGCACTCTCGCACTCTCGCACTCTCGCACT
>DASQBH010000800.1:0-3283 GCA_035635315.1 Longimicrobium sp. | reverse complement strand
GATCCGCGACCAGGACAGCACCCCGCGCGACGCGGAGCTGGTGATCATGGGCAAGGCCATCGGCGACACGGAGGACCGGCCGACGGTGGTCTGCGGCGACCTGAACGACGTGGCGTGGTCGCCCACCAGCGAGCTGTTCATCCGCCTGTCGGGGCTGCTGGACCCGCGGCGCGGGCGGGGCTTCTACAACAGCTACAACGCCAAGAACCCCGTCTTTCGCTACCCGCTGGACCACGTGTTCCACAGCAACGACTTTCGCCTGGTGGAGCTGCGGCGGCTGCCCAGGATCGGCTCCGACCACTATCCCATGCTCATCGAGCTGAGCTACGAGCCCCAGGCAGAGGCGGCGCAGCCGGAGCCGGAAAAGGAGCCGGGAGACGAGGAGCGCGCCGAGGACCGCCTGGAGGCGCAGGCCGAGGCCGCCGCCACCGGCGACGACCGTCCGGGGCGCGAGTGAGCGGACCGCAGGATGCCCGCGCGCTTACGGCGGGCGAGCGGATTCGCGGCTACGCCGTGCACCTGTACACGGCGTCGGGGATCGTGCTGGCGGCGCTGGCGGCGGCCGAGATCTTTTCCCCGCGCCCGGACCCGCGCACCGTCTTCATCCTCTTTGCCGCCGCCACCCTCGTGGACGCGTCGGACGGATTTCTGGCGCGGCGGTGGGAGGTTAAGCACACGGCGCCGGAGATCGACGGCCGCGCCATCGACGACATCGTCGACTACATCACCTTCACCTTTCTCCCGCTGCTGCTGGTGTGGCGGATGGAGTGGGTGCCGGACCCCGCGCTCCTCTGGATCACCCCGGCGCTGATCGCGTCGCTCTTCGGGTTCGCCAACACGGGGGCCAAGGACGAGGGCGGCGGGTTCTTTCGCGGCTTTCCCTCGTACTGGAACGTGGTGGCCTTCTACGCCGGCCTGCTGCATCCGCTGGTGAGCGGCGTGATGATCGTCGCCCTGGCCGTGCTGACGGTGCTGCCGGTGCGCTTCATCTATCCCACCCTGGCGCCGCGGCCGTGGAGGATGCCGCTGCTGGTGGGGGCGTTCGCGTGGCTGGCGTTCATGCTGTGGACGCTGCGGGATTATCCGGACGTGGAGGAGTGGCTGCTGTGGCTCTCGCTCTCGTATCCGCTGCTGTACGCGCTCCTCTCCTGGCACCTGAGCCGCCAGGACCGGCGGACGCGGGGGACGGCGGGTTGAACGCACACGGACGTCCCGCGGACGACCCCGGCCATCCGGGCATCCCACAGACCACCCCGGGATGAATCCCGGGGCTAGAAGGGCCATAAGCCCCGCCCTGGGCTCGCGGAGCTCGCCCGGCGTGGCTTCACCTGCTCGGGTCGGCTAAGGCCTACGCCCATTCCGGTTTCCGTGCGAGCGAAGCGCTACGCCGCGGCAACTCACCGCAGGCTTTCGCGTCGTTTATACCCTCTCCCGCTTGCGGGAGAGGGTGCGAGCCTAAGCGAGCGGGTGAGGGTCCCCCAGCCGAAGCGCGCCGACGTTCCTCTCGTCCTCCCGCACTTTCGCACTTTCGCACTTTCGCACTTTCGCACTCCCCCCCATGCAACCATCCGCGCGCCCCGCGCCACATAAGCACGCATGAGAGCCGAACCCGCCGCGGTACCCGACCAAGCGCTCGCGCAGGCGCTGCTCCTACGGGGCGACGAGAACGCCTTCCGTGAGCTGTACGCCCGGCATACGCCGCGGCTGTACCAGCTGGTGCTGCGGATGATGGCCGGCGCCGAGCACGACGCCGAGGACGTGGTGCAGGAGACCTGGATCCGCGCCACCGAGGCGCTGGGCGGGTTTCGGTGGGAGGCGGCGTTCGGCACCTGGCTTACGGGGATCGGGATCAACGTTGCGCGGGGGCTGCTGCGCAAACAGGGGCGCTGGCAGCCGCTGGACGACGCCAGCGAGCCCTGGCGTCCGCCGCCCCGCGACGGCGAGCGCATCGACCTGGAGCGGGCCATCGCCCTGCTCCCCGCGGGCTACCGGTCGGTGCTGCTGCTGCACGACGTGGAGGGCTACACGCACGACGAGATCGGCGAGCGGCTGGGGATTGCCCCCGGCACCTCCAAGAGCCAGCTCTCCCATGCCAGAAAGGCGCTCCGGCGGCTGCTGGAGCCCGTGAAGAAGGAAAGCCATGAGCACGCATGACGACGGGATGGACGAGGAGATGACGCCGGAGCTGCGGCGGGAGCTGGCCGCCCTGCCGCGGGAGCGCGACCCCGGCAGGCTGCTGGAGGAGCGCACCGTCCGCGCCCTGCGCGAGCGGGGATTGATCGAGACGGTCAAGGCGGGCGGACGCGTCCGCCGCATTCCCATGGCGTGGCTGGGTGGCGCCGTGGCGGCCGGGATCGCGCTGTTCGCCAGCGGCATCGCGGTGGGGCAGTGGATGGGCACGCGCGCCACCGCGCAGGTCGTGCAGGCGGTGCAGGCGCAGAACGACCGCCAGGCCGCCCTGCTGGTGCAGCAGACGGGCTCGGCGTACGTGGACGCGCTCAGCCAGATGGCGGCGCTGTCGGACAGCGGCAGGGCGGCGCCCGCGGAAGGGCGCGAGTTAGCCACGCAGATCCTGCGCGCCGCGGCCGACGAGCTGGTGCGCATCGCCCCGGACGATCCCATCGCGGGGGCGGTGCTGGCCGGGTTCCAGCGCGCAGACAGCGCCCGCGCGGACAGCTCGGGGCAGAAGCAGCGGGTGGTGTGGTTCTGAGAAACAGTACCGAGTACCTGGTGCCGAGTGCCAGGGATGCACGCGGCTCCAATGATCTAGGCACTCTGGCACTCGTCACTAGGCACTTATCTCTGGGGATGACTCCCATGACGGCACGATATCGGATTTCGGCGGCCGCGCTGGTGGCGGCGATGGTGTGCGCGGCGCCAGGCGCGGCGCAGCGGGTGGGGCAGCCGTGCGACGGCGGGCGGGGAAGGATCCAGGCGGACCTGGGCTTCGACCAGCTGGGCGGGTCGATCGGGGTTCACCAGGAGAACGACGAGCGGCCGGTCTGGGAGTTCGGCGGCGAGCCGGTGATCAGCCAGGTGCGCGAGAACGGGCCCGCCGCCGGGGGGCGGCTGCGCGACGGCGACGCCATCGTGGCGGTCGACGGCCAGCTGATCACCACGGCGGAAGGCGGACGGCGATTCTCGGCCATCGATCCGGGCGACCAGGTGCGGCTCTCCATCCGCCGCGGCGGCCGTGTGCAGGACGTCACGCTGAGGGTCGGCTCGCGCTGCCAGCGCCGGCCCACGCCGCCCACTCCTCCGCGCCCGCCCACGGCCGCGCGTC
>DASQBH010000799.1:0-2887 GCA_035635315.1 Longimicrobium sp. | reverse complement strand
GCAGCGCGCCCGTGGGGCTCGGTGCGAATCGTCCGCGGATCATCGAAGAAGTGCGAGAGTGCGAAAGTGCGAAAGTGCGAGAGTGCGAGAGTGCGAGAGTGCGAAAGTGCGAAAGTGCGAAAGTGCGAAAGTGCGAGAGTGGACGCATCAGCAAGGACGAAACCGCGGCGGATCACAGGTGTGGTCTGCCGCGGTTCGTCATCCCTTCCGACCGGCCGTATGCCTTACTCGAGGTTGATGGGGACCAGGAGGATGGGGCCGTGCAGGCCGTCCTCCAGGTTGGTGCCGGTGGCGGCGACGCGGCCCTCGTCGTCCGTGGCCAGCGCGGAGCTGATGTGCCACCGCGTGGTCCCCCCGATGCGTTCGGACAGGTCGTACTGGCGGTCGGCGCCCCAGACGATGCCGTAGCTGGTCTGGCGGCCGGCGGTCTCGGGGCGGGTGCCGGTGCCGATCACCTGGCCGCGCGCGTTGGCCGACACCAGCACCACGCGCGTGCCGGGGATCACCGGAAGCGCATCCAGGTCGCGGTCCTCGATCTCGTACAGGAACACCTCGTCCGTCTCGCCAAAGCCGTACACCGCCACGTGCCCCTCGGGACTCACGGCGCCCGCCGCCACCCGCGTCGCGCCGCGGGGAACCGGGACCTCCGTCCAGGCGCCGCCCTCCCACACGTGCACCCGGCTGACCGCGCAGTCCTCCGACTCCATCAGGCAGACGTAGTACGCCGTCACCACCACCGCCCCGGCGTCGGTAATGCCGGCGGCCTCGCTGGCGACGGCGCCGTCCGGCACCAGCACCGTGACCCCCGCGGCCGTGCGCAGAAAGGCCCGGTGCTGCGCCTGCGGAAACTGCGCGCGGGGGTTGATGGTGCCCACGATGGCGCCGCCGGCGTTCACCCCCGTAAAGGTGTACGGCTCCGGGAACAGCCGCGCGGGGGCGGCCACGCCCACCGCCCAGCCGTACGCGTCCACCGGCCGGCCGGCCGGGTCGCCGCTGGCGGTGCAGGTGACCTGGCCCACGGTCAGGGCGCCGCGCGCCGCCAGCGGCTCGCTGTGGCACCCCGCCGGCGCGGCGGGAAGCAGCCGCCGGAACACGCCCGCCTGCCACTCCACCGCCCAGGCGCTCGCCCCGTTGGACGCCGTGCCCACCACCCGCCCGCCGGAGATGGCGCGCGGCGTAAAGCTGGCCGCGTCCGCCGGCACGCCGATGAACGTGACGCTGAACGTGTCCGGCTTGCTGGGATCGTTGGGCGAGCGGTTGCACGCGGCCGCCAGCAGGGCCAGCGCGCAGACGCCAAGACAGGAGCGGTGGATCATGGTGATCACGTGGATCGGGATCTCGGGACGCGGATCGGCTCCCGGTGTACGGCGCCGGCGGACGCGTGTTCCCCGGCGCGCCTCCGCCGATGCGGCAATGTCCGTGCGCGGAGGGTGAAGAGCCCGCCTGAGCGGACTGTGGCCGACGGCTCGGGGCACGGCGAACTGCATCGAACTGCGTCCGCGGGGTGCCCCTCCCCCGGCCCCTCCCCGTTCGTTCCTCACGGAGAGGGGAGAATTCGATCCCGCTCGACCAACCTGGCCCCACACACCCCTCCCCCGCAGTTTGGGGGAGGGGTCGCCGGCCGTTGCGAGGAACGAGCAAAAGGCCCGGCGGGGGAGAGGGCCCCCGCGTCGCAGACGCGGCGACCACCCTCCCACCACACTATCCGAAGCACGAAGCCCTCCCCCGGCAGACCGGAGGAGGGCTTCATCGGGAAGAAGCAGTTGTCCGCTATTCCCTATTCCCTATTCCCTATTCCCCATTCCCTGCCCTTACCGCCGCACCCGCTGCTGCGCCAGCTGGATCGCGGCGTACAGGTTCACCACGCCGCCGGTGTCGGAGAGCTCGGCGAAGCTCACCTGGCCACCCGTCAGCCCCGGGCGGGTGACCTGCGCCTCGTTGCGCACGGCGCTCTCCAGGATGATCTGGCGCACCTGCACGGCGGTGAGCTCGGGAAAGTACGACAGCAGCGTGGCGGCGATGCCGGTCACCACCGGCGCGGCCATGCTGGTGCCGTCGTTGCGCTCGAAGGTGGCGTCGGTGACGGTGGAGAGGATTGAGACGCCGGGGGCGAACACGTCCACCTTGCCGCGGCCGTAGTTGCTGAAGTCCGCCGCCAGGTTCTCCCCGTGCCACGACGAGGCGCCCACTTCGATCCAGTTGGCCGCGCGGCCGCCGGACGCGTACTCCTTGTTGGGAAAGTTGCCTTCCTCGTTCAGGTCCGCGCCGTCGTTGCCGGCGGCGTGGATCAGCAGCACGCCCTTGCTCTCGGCGTAGCGCACGGCCTCGTCCACCACGCTCTTCTGCGGCGAGTGGCTCTTGCCGAAGCTCATGTTGATGACGCGCGCGCCGTTGTCGGCCGCGTAGCGGATGGCGTTGGCCACGTCCTTGTCGCGCTCGTCGCCGTCGGGCACGGCGCGCAGGGTCATGATGCGCACGGCCGGCGCCACGCCGTCCACGCCGCTGCCGTTGCGCATGGCGGCCACGATCCCCGCCACGTGCGTGCCGTGGTCGGCATCCGGCCCCTCGACCTCGGCGTTGCCGTAGCCGCGCTCCGCGGGGTTGGCGTAGTTGTCGCCCACGATGTCGCGCGGGTCGAAGTCGGGGTTCATCCCGTACCGCGCCTCGTCCTCCAGCGCCTGGCGCTGCTCCACCACGTCGTCCAGCGTAAAGCCCTGCCGCACCAGGTCCAGGTAGATGGCGCGCGCCTGCCGCAGGCGGCCGTCCGCGGTCTGCATCCCCTGCACGGCCGCGGTGGTGAGCTCCTGCGTGCCCAGGTGCTGGCGCAGCGCGGCGTACACGGAGGTCACCACCTGCTCGATCTGCCGGATCTGCTGCAGGTTTCCCT
>DASQBH010000798.1:0-3369 GCA_035635315.1 Longimicrobium sp. | reverse complement strand
CATCGGCCGCCCGCTGGCCAACACCCGGCTCTACGTGCTGGATGCGGCCGGCGAGCCGGCGCCCGTGGGTGTGCCGGGCGAGCTGTACATTGGCGGCGTGCAGCTGGCGCGCGGCTACCTGGGCCGCGCCGCGATGACGGCGGAGCGCTTCATCCCCGACACCTTCGGTGAGGCGGGCGGACGGCTGTACCGCACGGGCGACCGCGTGCGGTGGACGGCGGACGGGACGCTGGCGTACGAGGGCCGGCTGGACGCGCAGGTAAAGATCCGCGGCTACCGCATCGAGCTGGGCGAGGTGGACGCGACGCTGCGCCGCCACGCCGCCGTGCGCGACTGCGCGGTGGTGGCGCGCGAGGACGCGCCCGGCGACCGGCGCCTGGTCGCCTACGTCGTCGGTGACGCGGACGCGGAGTCGCTGCGCGCGCACCTGCGGCGCAGCCTTCCCGAGTACATGGTGCCCGTCTCCTTCGTGGCGATGGACGTGCTGCCGCTGAACGCCAACGGCAAGCTGGACCGCCGCGCGCTGCCCGCGCCGGACTTCGCGGGGATGGCGGACGCCTACGTCGCGCCGCGCACGCCGGCCGAAGAGGTGCTGGCGGGGATCTGGGCGGAGATGCTGCGCCTGGAGCGCGTGGGCATCCACGACAACTTCTTCGACGTGGGCGGCCACTCGCTGCTGGCCACGCGCCTGATGTCGCGCGTGGGTGACGTCTTTGGCGCGGCGATGTCGGTGCGCGCGCTGTTCGAGGCGCCCACCGTGGCCGAGCTGGCGGAGCGGGTGGAAGCCGCCCGCACCGCGGACGCGCCGCGCCTGGCGCCGGTGGTCCGCGTAGAGCGCACGGAGGCGATGCCGCTCTCCTTTGCGCAGGAGCGGCTGTGGTTCCTGGACCAGCTGCAGCAGGGGAGCGCCTTCTACAACGTTCCCGCCACGCTGCGGCTGTCGGGCGTGCTGGACGCGGCGGCGCTGGAGCGCGCGCTGGGCGAGGTGGTGCGGCGGCACGAGGTGCTGCGCAGCACCCTGCGCGAGCGCAGCGGCGCCGCGGTGCAGGTGATCGCGCCCTTCTCCGGCTTTGTGCTGCCGGTGGAGGACCTGTCCTCGCTGGACGCGGACGAGCGCCAGCTCGAGGCGGTTCGCCGCGCGGCGGACGAGGCGGTGCGCCCGTTCGACCTGGCCGCGGGCCCGCTCTTCCGCGCGGCGCTGCTGCGCCTTGCGGACGACGAGCACGTGCTGCTGCTCACCCTGCACCACGCCGTGACGGACGGGTGGAGCATGGGCGTGCTGTACCGCGAGATCGCGGCGCTGTACGAGGCGTTCGCGGACGGGCGCGAGTCGCCGCTGGGCGAGCTGCCGGTGCAGTACGCGGACTACGCGGCCTGGCAGCGCGAGCAGCTGAGCGGCGAGGCGCTGGACCGTGAGCTGGCGTGGTGGAAGTCGCGGCTGGCCGGCGCGCCCGCCCTGCTGGAGCTGCCCACCGACCATCCGCGCCCCGCGGTGCAGAGCTACCGCGGCGCCAACGAACCGGTGGAGCTGGGCGCCGACCTGCTGGCGCCGCTGCAGGCGCTGGCCCGGGCGGAGGGCGCCACGATGTACATGGTGCTGCTGGCCGCCTTCCAGGTTCTGCTCGGCCGCTACGCCGGCAGCGAGGACGTGGTGGTCGGCAGCCCGATCGCGGGGCGCACGCGGCCGGAGGTGGAGGAGCTGATCGGCTTCTTCGTCAACACGCTGGTGCTGCGGACGGACCTGTCGGGCGATCCCGCGTTCCGCGAGGTGCTGCGGCGCGTGCGGACGAGCACGCTGGGCGCCTACGAACACCAGGAAGTGCCCTTCGAGCGCCTGGTGGAGGAGCTGCAGCCGGAGCGCAGCCTGAGCCACACGCCGCTGTTCCAGGTGATGTTCACCATGGGCGCGGCGGGCGGGCTGCCGCGGCTGGGCGAGGTGCGGGCCGACCACGTGGACGTGGAGCTGGAGACGGCCAAGTTCGACCTGAACCTGGCGCTCCTGGGCGATGCGCAGGGGCTGAGCGGCGTCCTGCAGTACAGCACGGACCTGTTCGACCGCGCCACCATCCAGCGGATGATCGGCCACCTGCGGCGCGTACTGCAGCAGGTGTCGGTGGATGCGGACGTCCCCGTCTCGCACCTGGATCTGCTCACGGAGTCCGAGCGCGGGGTGGTGATCGGCGAGTGGAATCGCACGGAGGCCGCGTATCCCGCGACCGCGACCATCCACACCCTGTTCGAAGCACAGGTCGCGCGGACGCCGCACGCCCTGGCCGCGACGCACGGCACCGAGTCGATCACCTACGGCGAGCTGAACGCACGGGCCAACCGGCTGGCGCATCACCTGGTGCGGCTGGGCGTCACCGCCGAGACGCGGGTGGGGATCGGCCACACGCGCGGGGTGGACATGCTGGTGTCCATGCTCGCCGTGCTCAAGGCGGGCGGCGCCTACGTGCCGCTGGACGCTGCGTATCCAGCCGAGCGGCTGGAGTTCACGATGCGCGACGCACGCGTGTCGGTGCTGCTGACGCAGGAGAGCCTGCGGGATGTGCTGCCCGTGCCCGCGGACGTCCGCGTGGTGAGCGTGGATTCGGACGCCGCGGAGGAGATCGCGAACGAAAGCGCGGAGAACCTCTCTGGCGGAGCCACGTCCAGGAGCCTCGCGTACCTCATCTACACCTCCGGCAGCACGGGCGTACCGAAGGGCGTCGCCATCGAGCACGAGAGCGCCGTCGCGCTGCTGTCGTGGGCGTCGGACCTGCACACGGCGGAGGAGCTGGGCGGAATGCTCGCCTGCACCTCCATCTGCTTCGACCTCTCGGTTTACGAGCTGTTCCTGCCGCTCTCTCTGGGCGGGCGGGTGATCATCGTCGACAACGCGCTGGCCCTGCCGTCGTCTCCGGCGGCGGACCAGGTGCGGCTGGTGAACACTGTCCCCTCCGCCGCCGCGGCGCTGCTGAAGGTCGGCGGCATCCCGGCCGGGGTGACGACGGTGAATCTGGCCGGCGAGCCGCTGCGCACCGAATTGGTGGACGCGCTCTACGCGCAGGGCGTGCAGCGGGTGTTCGACCTCTACGGACCGTCGGAAGACACCACCTACAGCACCTACACGCTGCGCCGCGCGGGGGCCCCGGCCACCATCGGCCGGGCGATCGCCAACTCGCAGGCGTACGTGCTGGACGCGCGGATGCTGCCGGTTCCGGCCGGCGTGCCGGGCGAGCTGTACCTGGCGGGCCGCGGCCTGGCCCGCGGCTACCTGGGCCGCCCGTCGATGACCGCGGAGCGCTTCATCCCCGACCCGTTCGGCGCGGAAGCCGGCGGACGGATGTACCGCACGGGTGACCGCGTCCGGTGGACGGCCGAAGGCAC
>DASQBH010000797.1:0-6668 GCA_035635315.1 Longimicrobium sp. | reverse complement strand
CGGAGACCAGAGAGCCGGGGAACAGGTTGTCGGGGTTCTTGTCGTTGGGCGCGATGCCGTAGAACATCCGCGTCACGTGCAGCGCGGCGGCTCCAAAGGTGGCGTGGCCCGACGGGTAGGCGGGAAAGTTGGGCGTAAAGTTCTTGATCCCCGGCGAGTTGGTGCTGGGGGCGCCCAGCGGCAGCCACCCCGGATCGCCGTCGTTGAAGTTGACGGCCACGCCAGGGTACGGAGCGGCCGGCCCCAGCTTTTCGTCGTGCTCGCGAATGCCGAGCACGGGGCGCCAGAAGTCGTGGCAGAACTTCTGCTGCCACGACAGGATCCCCGCGTCGCCCATGGCCGCGTTCACGAACGCGAACAGGCGTGCGTTCTGCCCCTCGTTGTTCCCCTTGCTGATCGCCACCTGGCGCACGATCTGGTTGTACAGCCGGGGCGGCGTGCCCAGCCGGTTGGCGCCGTCGTACCCCCAGAAGATGCCGATCAGCGTCTCCAGCGGGCTGCGCCGATGGTCGAACAGCGCGTCGGGGAGCGTGCCCGTAAGGTCCGGCCGGATCCCCCGCGCCCGCACGTCGCGCAGCGCCTGCAGGTACTTGGGATTGGTGCCGTTGCTGAACGGTGGCGCGCTCAGGCCGTGCCGGATGGTGATGGCGAAGCCCCGGGTCTGCGCCCCGTAGTACGGCGCGTGAAAGCCCTGGCCGGGGTTGTCGGGGTCCACGCGGTGCCTGCCGCGGTTGGACGAGGTGCGGTAGCCGCTGTCCCGCGCGTCCATGTCGCCGAAGCGCGCGGCAAGGAGCGTGTTGGCCACCGTCCTGCCGAAGTTGAAGCTGGGGGTGGAGTTGTCGAAGGCGTTCAGCTGCGCGTCGAAGAACGGCCGCTGGGCCCGGAACAGCGCCGAGAGCGCCGTGTGCGCCGCGCCCGCCACCGCGTCCCGCGCCGAGAGCGCGGGCGGGGCCACGGGCGGAGGCGGCGCAGGGTTCAGGTAGCGCGGAAAGCCCGCGCCGCCCACGATGCCGGCGTACGCGTCGTACATCGCCAGGTGCACGATGGCCAGCGCCCGCGCCGAAAGCGTGGGGCCGTTCTGCTCTCTCTTGTCGGGATCGCTGTGGCTTACGCGGTTGGCTTCGAGCGCGGCGGCATTCCAGAATAGAATGGCGTCCATCATGGTTCCGTCCTCTTGTACGGGGATGAATCAAGGTGGGTCGGGAGATTTGCTGCTGCGGTGTCGTGAGGAAGTGCGCGGCGGAGGTGTGGGCAAGGGGGTGCCCGGGTGGGATAGGGGCAGCGTGCGTCATCCGCGAGCCTGCCGCCGTACTCTGCCGCATCGTCCGTCCTGATGGAACGCCACGACGATCCGTGGGAACCTGCTCTTTCCTCCTTTCTTCGCGGCGTGTGTCCGGGGCCTGGGCCCGGTTCGCGCGGATGCCGGGACGGTGCCTTCGCACACCTCGGTCGGGGATCACGCGACGGGCAGGGTGGCACGACGCATGCCCCCCATCCCCCCAGCGTGCCGCACCCACCGTAGAGAGAACCCCCACAAGCACTTAACGGTACGACCCTGCCGGCTGCTCCCGCACCCGACGCAGGTTCGTGTGGGGCGCAGACGTCTCACACAGAGGCCGCAGAGAACCGGAAGACGCGGTGGGGAGAAGCGCAACCCCCTCTGCGTCCTCTGCTTTCATCCCCGCGCCCTGTGCGTGAACCCGCTTTCCCGTCCCCGCCGCAGTCTGTCCAAGGTTCGCAGCACCTTACCTGCGCACGCTTTCTGCGCTTGCACGGCTCAAATCAGCTTTCACCCACCCCATCCGCGACCCGGACACACCCGCATGGGCATCTCGCTGCGCCCCGAGCACCTCAAACGCTACCGCGACCTGGCGCGCCTGCTGATGCGCTACGGGCGCAGCGACCTGGTGAAGAGCGCGGGGCTGGAGGGCGCGCTGGAAGAAGGCGCCGACCCCAATGCCGCCGCGCCCGCCGACGCCGACCAGCTGGCGACGGACCTGGAGCAGATGGGGCCCACCTTCATCAAGCTGGGCCAGCTCCTTTCCACCCGCCCCGACCTCATCCCCCGCGCCTACGCCGACGCGCTGGCCCGCCTGCAGGACCGGGTGGAGCCGTTCGACGGCGAAGAGGCGGAGCGCATCGTGAGCGAAGAGCTGGGGGTGCGCGTCAGCAAGGCGTTCGAGTCTTTCGACCGGACGCCGATCGCCGCGGCGTCGCTGGGGCAGGTGCACCGGGCGGTGCTGCGCGGCGGGCGGATGGTGGCGGTCAAGGTGCAGCGCCCGGGGATCCGCGAGCAGATCGTAAAGGACCTGGACGCGCTGGGCGAGGTGGTCGACTTCATGGACCGGCACACCAGGCAGGGGCGCAAGTACGAGCCCGCGCGCGTGCTGGAGGAGTTTCGCCGCACCCTGCTCACCGAGCTGGACTACGCGCGCGAGGCCCGCAACATGGCCACCCTCGACGCCAACCTGGCCGAGTACGAGCGCATCATCGTCCCCCGGCCGGTGGAGGACTACAGCACCGGGCGCGTGCTGACCATGGAGTACATCCGCGGGCGCAACATCAGCAAGCTGAGCCCGCTGGCGCGCATGGAGGTGGAGGGGCGCGCCCTGGCCGAGGACCTGTTCCGCGCCTACCTCAAGCAGATCCTGGTGGACGGCTTCTTTCACGCGGACCCGCACCCCGGCAACGTCTTTCTTACGGACGACGGGCGGCTGGCGCTGCTGGACGTGGGGATGGTGGGCACGCTGAGCCCCGACCTGCAGCAGCACCTGCTGCGGATGGTGCTGGCCATCAGCGACGGCCGCGGCGAAGAGGCCGCCGAGGCCACCGTCCAGGCCGGCGAAGAGCGCGATCACTTTGACGAAGCGCGCTTTACGGCCGACGTAAAGGCGCTGGTGGCCGATTTTGCCACCGCCAGCAACGCCCAGGACATCCAGGTGGGGCGGGTGATGCTGGACGTGACCCGCAGCGCCGCGGAAAACGGCATCCGCCTGCCGGTGGAGATGACCATGCTGGGCCGCGCGCTGCTGGCGCTGGACCAGGTGGGCCGCACGCTGGACCCGGAGTTCGACCCCAACGCCGCCATCCAGCGCAACGCGTCGGACCTCATGCGGCGGCAGATGCTCAAGAACGTGTCGCCCGGCCGCATGTTCACCAACCTGCTCGAGATGAACGAGCTGGTGCAGAAGCTTCCCGGGCGCATCAACCGCGCGCTGGAGGCGGTGAGCGAGGACGGGGTGGAAGTAAGGGTGCGGGTGGTGGAGGACGCGTGGCTGCTGGACGGGATGCAGAAGATGTCCAACCGCATCTCCATGGGCATCGTGGTGGCCGCCCTCATCATCGGCGCGGCGATGATGATGCGCATCTCCACGCGCTTTACCCTCTTCGGCTACCCCGGCGTGGCGATGCTCTTCTTTCTGCTCGCGGCCGCGCTGGGCCTGGTGCTGGTGATGGACATCCTGCTCCACGACATCCGCCACCGCGACGCGGGGGGGAAGAAGTAGGGACGGCAGCCGCAGCGGGCGCTTCGAAAGGCATCGCACTGCGTCCGCGGGGTGCCCCTCCCCCGGCCCCTCCCCGTTCGTTCCTCACGGAGAGGGGAGAATTCGATCGCGCTACGACGGGGCTTTTTCCCTTCTCCCTCCCCCACGCAGTTTGTGGGGGAGGGCCGGGGAGGGGGGCGGCCCACCATCTCGCGAGAATCCTTCCGAAACCCCACGACATCCAACGAAAAACGCCGCCCGGTGAGGCGGCGTTTCGTCATCCATCATCCCCTGACAGCCGTTATTCCGGCTTGTTGGGGTTGTTGCCGCGCCCTTTGCCACGGCCGGGACGGTCGGTGGGACCCGGAACGGCGGCGGGCGGGCCACCCTGCCCCCGCCCACGCGCGTTGCCCTGGCCCTGCCCCGGGTTGCCGCGACCGGGGGGCGGCCCGTTGCCCCGCGATCGCTCCGACCTGGCCTCGCCGGGAAGGCGGCGCAGGGCGTCGGGGCCGCGCTGCAGGGCGCCGGTCACCCGGGCCAGCGCCCGTTCCGAGCTTTCACCCTGGCTCACCAGGTCCATGAGCGCCGAGATGGCCATGGCGCGGTGGGCCGCCGGCGCAACCGCGGCCAGGCGCCCCAGCACCCCCGGCTCCACCCCCGCCTCAATGGCGTCGGCGCCCACGGTCAGGTCGTCGGAAGACACGGGCGCGCCGCGCGGAACGCCCGCCATGGCGTCGCGGGCCCGGCCCAGCGAGCCCAGCCGCCGCTCCACCGCGACCGCAATGCGGTCCAGGGGCACGCCCTTGGCGCGTCCCTCGGCCACCTTGCTGTCCAGCAGCGCGACGGGAATGCCGGCGGATTCTGCCCGCCGGCGCGCCGCGTCGATCCGCTGCTGCGGGTCCTGCGCGTGCGCCACGGCGGGGAACGCCGCCAGCGCAAGCCACAGGCCCACCAAAAGTCGCCCCATCCTCATGTATCCCGTTCGATGACCTGCATTCTCCCCATCTGCGCCACTGACGAGCCGCACCGCCCAAACGTCACTCACGGCACCACCAGCACGGCAGACTTGCCGCCGAACCCGTCATCCACCGCCGGCACGCCCTCCGGCACCATGGTGCTGCCGTCCGCCAGCTTGAAGGCGTAGTGGTGCGCGCCGGGCCGCACCCGCACCCGCGCCACCCACTCGCCCCCCTCCGGCGACATGGCCACCGGCTGCCACCTGCTGAAGTCGCCCATCACCACCGGCGGGCGCGCGTGGTCCGCCAGGGGAAGGCGAAAGACGGCCCACCCGTTCGCCAGGTCGGGAAGGCGCGCCGCGGGGAGTGCCCGACTGGATTCGCGGCCCAGCGTCCGCCGCAGCGACAGGCCCCAGGTGCGGCGCGGCGCGTTCCAGTACAACGGCTCGAACGGCTCCTGCCGGACGGTGGCCTGCACGTCGGTGCGCTTCATCACCCGCACCCGCACGCCCACGCCGTACGCGGTGGAGGGATCCGGACGGTTCTCGTCCAGCCACGCGCCCGCGTACGCCCACGCCGTGCCCCATGGGCGGCGCAGCTCCGCGCTGCCGCCGGCGTACGGCCAGTCTTCACCCTCGCCGCGCATCCAGCGCGCGTCGCCGCCCACCGTCACCCCCTCGGCCACGTCGAAGGCAAGGCGCGCGGCGGAGTCGTGAAAGCCGCGGGTGTGGCTGCTGTCGCCCAGCGCGTCGTAGGCGCCGCTGAAGCCGGAGCTCACCTCCGCCAGCACGATGCCACGCCGCCAGCTGACGGTGGGAAGCAGTTCCACCGTTCCCCCGCCGCCGGAAGGGTTGGGGCCGGCGCTGCCGTAGGCATACCCGTGGCCGGACGTGGAAAGGCCCAGCTGAAGGTCGCCGCGCCGCAGGCCGATCCATCGGCCCACGCCGCCCGCGCCCCAACCGGGCCCGCCGCCCTCGATGGGGGCGCCGCCGGACAGGTATCCCCATCCCACGTCCTGGCTCTCGTACGCCACGCCCAGGGACGCGCTGGTGGTGCTCACCCGCGCGGCCACGGGGTCGTGCATGGCGCGGCCGGCGGCGGCCTCAACCGTCCACTGCGCCGGGGCCGCGGCCGGCGCCAGCAACAGGGCGCAGGCCGCGAGGAAGGTGCCGCGAACCGTCACGCGGAAGCGCCCGGCGGGGGCAGCGAGATGCGGCTGTTGGTGCCACCGAAGCTGTCGTCCACCTGCTGCGGCGCGTTGGGGTCCGGCATCCACCGCTCGCCGTCGACCACGAAGACGTAGTCGTGCACGCCGGGCTTGAGCGGCACCAGCGCCGTCCACACCCCCGGCTCCTTCTGCTCCAGCTGCAGCGTGGGCTGCCAGCCGGTAAAGGTGCCCGCCAGCGCCACCTGCCGCGCCTGCGACGCCTCCAGCCGGAACTGCACGTAGACCACCGGCGCCGCCGTCCTGGGCGCGGTGACGGCCATGGGAGTTCCGTCTTGCCGGTCCAGCGTGGGGACGACGACGGCGGCCAGGGCGGCGAACGCCGCCGCGCCGGCCAGGCCGTAGGCGGGGCGGAAGGTCACCGGGCGCGGGTTCCACAGCCACGCCGCGGCTTTGCGCCACGCGGGGACGGCGGGCGCCTGCGCCGGAAGCGCGGCCATCACGCGCGCGGCCAGGTCGGGCGCGGGCACGGCGCGCAGGTGCGCGGCGGCGGCGTCCAGGGTGCGGGCAAAGGCGTCCGCGGCGGCGCGCTCGTCGGGGGAGAGCGCGGCCCGGTCGCCGTCCAGGTGCTGGTGGATCCGGTCGTTCATCATCAAGTCCCTCAACTTCCACAACTGCTCCGCGGATGCGGGGCAGAAAACCTGACGAGCGACGGGCGCTCCGCGTCACACGCGCGTACGCGAGGGCGTGGGATTCATCTGTACCGTGGCGGGGCGCGAAGGTTCAGTGCCGGGCACCCCCCTTGCAAACCGCGCCGCCGGGCGAGAACGTGCCGCGCCCTTACATCCCCCAACATGCCGACCGGATGCCTGCGACGAAAGCCCTGGACCTGGACGTGGACGCGCTGGCGGAGCGCCTGGGCGCCGAGCGCCTGGAGCGCGACGCCCCGCTCGCCCCGCACACCACCTTCAAGATCGGCGGGCCGGCGGACCTGATGTACCGCGCGCTCACGCAGGACGAGCTGGCGGCCGCGGTGCAGGTCTTCCACGTGCGCGGGGGCCG
>DASQBH010000796.1:0-2395 GCA_035635315.1 Longimicrobium sp. | reverse complement strand
GGGCGTCGCGCTCTTCGTCGCCGAGCTCGTTGTACGACAGCAGGTCCGCCAGCTGGTCGGTGTCGATGCCGCGGGACCCCAGGCCGATGGAGAGCGTGGGGATGCCGGCGGACCAGTGCGGGCTGTTGGGAAGCCCCAGGTTGGCGGGGTTCTGCCACAGCGACTCGTGCCCGCGCGCCACGCCGACGTACGCGCCGCCCATCCCCAGCGCGCGCGGGGTGAGCGGCACCTGCGCCGCCAGGGGCGCCGCGGCCAGCACGACGCCGGCGGCGGCAAAAGCCGGACGATGGAATCTCATCTCTGCGTCTTGTGGTGGATTTTCGATGGATACGGATGCGCCGCTGCGCCCGGGATCCGCCGGGGCAGGGCAGCGCTCGTCGGTGGATGGGGATTCCCCGCCGCGCGTTCGCGATTTTCCGGAACGTCCGGCTCCCGGGGCGTGGGAAAATAGCGGCGATCCCGCAAGGGATCAATCGATTACGCCGGGTCGATCCGGACGCGCTCTCGCGTTGGAATCGGCACGCATCGAAGTCGCGCCGCCGGCCATGGCGCGTGGACGAGGGGCCGGGGTGTTCCTCCTCCGCGGACGGGGAAGTACTTCGCCCACGGGCCCGGGGCTTGGTACATCTGCGGCAGAGGGGTTAACTTACAATGCTTTGTACTGATCGAACGCCATACATTTCCAGAGATCGAGATCGCACGTTGCGACTGGACCATATCCGCAATTTCTGCATCGTCGCGCACATCGACCACGGAAAGAGCACGCTGGCCGACCGCCTGCTGGAGACCACGGGAACGCTCCAGCTGCGCGAGATGAAGGACCAGGTGCTCGATTCCATGGACATCGAGCGCGAGCGGGGGATCACCATCAAGCTGAACGCGGTGCGCATGCGCTACAACGCGCGCGACGGCCGCGAGTACCAGCTGAACCTGATCGACACCCCCGGACACGTCGACTTCACCTACGAGGTGTCGCGCTCCCTGGCCGCGTGCGAGGGGGCCATCCTCGTCGTGGACGCGTCCCAGGGCGTGCAGGCGCAGACGCTTTCGAACCTGTTCCTGGCGATGGAGGCGGGGCTGGAGATCATCCCCGTGCTCAACAAGATCGACCTGCCGGGCGCGGAGCCGGAGCGGCGCCGCGCGGAGCTGGTCGATCTCCTGGGCGTGGCGCCCGAAGACGTGATCGCGGCGTCGGCCAAGGCGGGGATCGGCATCCAGGACATCCTGGAGGCGGTGGTGGCCAAGGTGCCGCCGCCGCAGGGCGACCCCTCGGCCCCCGCGCGCGCGCTGATCTTCGACTCGTACTACGACAAGTACGTGGGCGCCGTCCCCAGCATCCGCGTGGTGGACGGCGTGCTGAAGCCGGGGATGCGCATCGCCTTCGGCAGCAACGACAGCGTGTATCCCATCGACGAGGTGGGGTACCTGCAGCTGGGGCGCTTTCCCTCTCCCGAGCTGCGGCCGGGCGAGGTGGGGTACGTGATCGCCGGCATCAAGCGCGTGGCCGACACGCGCAGCGGCGACACCATCCTGGACGCCGACAACCACGCGGCGGAGCTGCTTCCCGGCTACCAGGAGGTGAAGCCGATGGTGTTCGCGGGGATCTATCCCACGGACACCGAGCAGTACGAGGACCTGCGCGACGCGCTGGCCAAGCTCAAGCTGAACGACGCGTCGCTCGTCTACGAGCCGGAGACGTCGCTGGCGCTGGGCTTCGGCTTCCGCTGCGGCTTCCTGGGCCTGCTGCACATGGAGATCATCCAGGAGCGGCTGGAGCGCGAGCACGACCTGGACCTGATCACCACCGTTCCGAACGTAAAGTACACGGTAAAGATGACGGACGGCGAAGAGCTGTGGGTGGAAAGCCCCAGCGCGCTGCCCGATCCCACCAAGATCCACGAGATCGAGGAGCCGTACGTGCGGGCCCGGGTGATGTGCCCGGCGGAGTACATCGGCGCCGTCCAGAAGCTGTGCCACGAGCGGCGCGGCAACTTCATGGGGATGACGTACCCGGACCCGCAGCGGGTGGAGCTGAGCTACGAGCTGCCGCTGGCGGAGATCGTGCTGGACTTCTACGACCGGCTCAAGAGCGCCACCCGCGGCTACGCGTCGCTGGACTACGAGCTGGCCGGCTACCGCGCCAACCCGCTGGTAAAGCTGGACATGCTGATCAACGGCGACCCGGTGGACGCGTTCAGCGTGATCATCCACCGCGACAAGGCGTACGAGTACGGGCGCACCATCGCGGAAAAGCTGAAGGAGCTCATCCCCCGGCAGCAGTTCGAGGTCGTGATCCAAGCGGCGATCGGCAACAAGATCATCGCCCGGGAAAGCAACAGCGCGCTGCGAAAGAACGTGACGGCCAAGTGCTACGGCGGCGACATCAGCCGAAAGC
>DASQBH010000795.1:0-2647 GCA_035635315.1 Longimicrobium sp. | reverse complement strand
CCCGTGGAACCGGGGCCGGAAGGGCCCGACATCACCTGGCTGCAGCAGAACGCGATTCCGCTGGCCACCAGCGAGCCCGGCGGGCCCTACACGGACCTGGCGCCGCTGGGGCAGATGGTGGCGGGCGCGCGCATCGTGGGGCTGGGCGAGGCCACGCACGGCACCCGCGAGTTCTTCCGGATGAAGCACCGGGTGCTGGAGTACCTGGTCAGGGAGCAGGGCTTCAACACCTTCGCCATCGAGGCGGGCTGGGCAGAGGGGAACCGCATCAACCACTACGTCCAGACCGGCGAGGGCGACCCCGTGGCCCTGGTTTCCCTGATGCACTGGATTTACAACACCGCCGAGGTGCTGGAGATGGTTCGCTGGATGCGCCAGCACAACCAGAACCCCGGCGGCGCGCCGAAGGTGAGCTTTCGCGGCATGGACGTGAGCAGCTCGCGCCTGGCGATGAACGACGTGGTGGCGTACCTGCGCGGCGTGAGCGGTGCGTCCGCGGATTCGGTGGTGGGGCACTACGCCTGCTACCGCGCGTGGTCCGACACCGTCGGCGGCCCGCTTCAGAATTACGGCGGGGCCAACGCGCAGCAGAAGGAGAGCTGCCAGCGGGGGGTGGAGGCGGCGTACGCGCAGATGGCCGCCGGCGCCAGCGCCTACACCGTAGCCACCGGACGCGACGCGTACGAGCTGGCGCTGCAGGCGGCACGCGTGGTGGTGCAGAGCGAGCACCACCGGCGCGACCCGGAGCAGCGCCTGACCCGGCGCGACCAGTACATGGCCGAGAACGCCGCCTGGGCCGCCGGGCCGGAGGGCTCCGGGCGAAAGGTGGTGCTGTGGGCGCACAACGGCCACGTGTCCAACCGGCAGCCGTGGATGGGCTCGCACCTTGCCCGGACGTACGGCAGCGGGTACCGCATCGTGGGGTTCTCCTTTCACCGCGGCCCGTTCAGCGTAATCGTTGAGGGCGGGCCGCTGTCGTCCGCCACCGCGGGGCCGGCCCAGGCGGACAGCTACGAGCACCAGTTCCACCGGGTAGGCCTGCCACGGTTCATGATCGACCTTCGCCCGGTGCGCGCCGGCCAGGCACCCGGCGCCGCCTGGCTTGCCGGACCCATGCTCATGCGGGTCATCGGCTCGGTGTACGATCCCGCCGCGCCCCAGAGCGGCTCTTTCCCCGTGTGGCTCACGCAGGAGTACGACGTGCTGATCCACATCGAGGAAAGCACGGCCACACAGCTCCTCCCCTACCGGGGCATGTGACCGTCCGCAAGAACAAAAGCATTCACGCAGAGCATCAGAGGGGCAGAGCAGCAGAACGAAACCTCTGCTCCTCTGCCTCTCTGCTGCTCTGCGTGAGTGCTGTTTTGCTGTCGGGCTTCCGATGATCTGGATGGGCGGCGCTACGCCTCCACGAACTGCTCCACGAACCAGCGCGGGTTCAGCGGCTCGCCGGTGGCGCGCTGCAGGTGCTCGTTCCAGGGGATGGAGGCGCCGGGGCTGAAGATGCGCTCGCGGAAAAAGGCGCCCACGCGCGGGTCGCCTGCCACGCTGCGCTCCGGCGGCAGCCCCGTCTCGCGCCGCACGGCGGCCGACACCTGCGACGCCATCAGCTCGCCCAGCAGGTAGTTGTGGTAGTAGACGGGGCTCAGCGACAGGTGCAGCTTGCTGGCCCACTCCGTCCCCTCCGGCCGCGCCTCCGGGTGGCGCACCAGCTGCAGCCGCTCCACCAGCTCCCACCAGACGCGGTTCAGGTCCGCGCGGTCGGGGTCGCGGTACAGCTCGCGCTCGAAGTAGATCATCACCAGCATCCACCGCGCGGCGATCAGCATGGCCGCGCGGGACTGCCCGCGGATCTCGCGCGCCTCCGCGTCCGACACCGCCGCGCCGGCCACCTCGCGCAGCCACGCCGGCTCGCGCGTAAGCCGGCCGAAGTACATGGCCACGCTCTCCGTGCTCAGGATGTGCGCGGGCTGGCGAAGGAGGAAGGGAAGCTCGTGCGGCAGCCCTTCGTCGTAGACGGCGTGCCCCAGCTCGTGGAGGAGCGTGGCCGTCCACTTTTCGTTGGGGCGCAGGTTGCACAGGATGCGGACGTCGCCGCGGCGGTCCACGTCCTGGCAGAAGGCGTGCTGGTCCTTGCCCTCGCGCTCGTACAGGTCGCTGCGGGCCAGGATCCCCTCCACCGGCAGCCCGATTCCCCCGAAGAACGCCGTCGCCACCGGCACGGGGTCGCGCTCCTCGAAGTAGCGGTCGATGTCCACCTCGCCCATCGGCGGCGCCTGCTGGGCGAAGGGGTCTTCCCAGTGCCAGGGCCGCAGCTCGTCCGCGGAGACTCCGAAGCGCGCCGCCATCTCCGCGTCCAGCCCCGCGCGAAAGGCGCGGTACGGCGCGTCGCTGCCGTCGCGCAGGGCGTCCATGGTGGCGAACAGCTCCGCCTCGTCGATCTCCTGCAGGTGCAGGTCCATGGCGTAGGCGTCGCGAAAGCCGATGGAGCGGGCCGCCGCGTTGCGCCGCCGCACCAGCTCGCGCAGCGGCTCGGCCACCTGCGCGCCGATCTGCTTGCTGGCCTCCCACGCGGCGCGGCGCACGGCGGAGTCGCGCTCCTTGCCCAGGATCTCGACGATCTCGTTGTTGTTCACCCGCTGCCCGT
>DASQBH010000794.1:0-2184 GCA_035635315.1 Longimicrobium sp. | reverse complement strand
GGGTACGAACTCACCCGTGAAATATCAAGGCAAACGGATGCTGCTCCTGGATGCGTGGAAGGAAGCCGGCCGGCACGCCGCGCTCGGCGAGACGACGGAGCGGCTGGCGGAGCGGCTGGGGCGCGAGCTGCCGGCGGACGCGCTGCTGGTTCGGCGGCTGGATCCCGGCCGTATGCGGCTGGAGACGGTGGCGGTGGGTGCCTGCCGCGCGGACGCGCCGGCTCCCCCCCTGGCGCGGACGGAGCTGTCCGCGGCGCAGGTGGAGTCGCTGCTGGCGTGGGGGCGCACCGGCACGGTGCTGCGCGGCGCCCGCGACGGGCTGCTGGGGACGCTGGTGCCGGGCGGGGGACGGGGCGCCGCGCTCGCGGGGCCGCTGCTGGACGGGGAACGGATGATCGGGGTGCTGGCGGCGACGGGCGGCGCCTTTCGCGCGGCGCACGAGGGCGTGCTCGCGCAGCTGCTGGAGCCGTTCGCCTCCGCGCTGCGCAGCGACCTGCAGGTGCACGAGCTGGTGCGCCTGCGCGAGGCGGTGCAGGCAGACAACCAGGCCCTGCTCTCCCGGCTGGGGCGGCAGGAGATCGCCGACGCCATCGTGGGCGCGGAGGGCGGGCTGCGCACGGTGCTGGACCGCGTGGCGCAGGTGGCGGCCACGGACGTCCCCGTGCTGCTGCTGGGGGAAACGGGGACGGGCAAGGAGGTGATCGCCCGCGAGATCCACCGCCGCTCCGCCCGCCCCAGCGGCCCCATCGTGCGGGTGAACTGCGGCGCCATCCCGCCGGGCCTCATCGACTCGGAGCTGTTCGGGCACGACCGGGGCAGCTTTACGGGCGCGGTGAGCGACCGCGCGGGGTGGTTCGAGCGGGCGGACGGGGGAACGCTGTTCCTAGACGAGATCGGCGAGCTGCCGCCCGACGCGCAGGTGCGGCTGCTGCGGGTGCTGCAGGACGGCACCTTCGAGCGGGTGGGCGGGCGCCGCACGCACACGGTGGACGTGCGCATCGTGGCGGCCACGCACGCGGACCTGCACACCATGGTGCAGGCCCGCGCCTTTCGCGAGGACCTGTGGTACCGCATCAGCGTCTTTCCCATCCACATGCCGCCCCTGCGCGAGCGCCCCGGCGACATCCCGGCGCTGGCGGCGCACTTTGCCTGGCGCGCGGGGCAGCGGCTGGGCGGCGCGCCGCTGGTGCCCGGGCCTGAGGAGATGGCGCAGCTGCTGGCGTATCCCTGGCCCGGCAACGTGCGCGAGCTGGCGGCCGTCATCGAGCGGGCGGTGATCCTGGGCGGTGGACACCGGATGGAGCTCGCCGCGGCCCTCGGCACCTCTCCCGCGCCCCCCATGGCCGCCGCGGCGAGTCCCGTCGCCGCCGACGCCGCCGCCCCCGCCATCGCCACGCTGGACGAGGCGATGGCGGAGCATATCCGCCGCGCCCTGGCCGCCACCCGCGGCCGCATCGAGGGACCCGCCGGCGCCGCGGCGCTGCTGGGCATCAATCCCCACACCCTGCGCGCCCGCATGCGCAAACTGCGCGTCGAGTGGTCCCAGTTCCGCGGATAGGAGTGATGGTAGACGGTGAGGCGTCGCCGGCGGGGTGTCTCCCGGGCGGGTGAACCCGCGGCTGGAAAGCGAAAAGCCCCGCAAACCGCGCGGGGCTTCGCATCCGATGGTGCGTAGTGATCCGATAATTGTCCAGGCGCGCCGGCCTGAGCCGACGGGAGCAGGTGAAGCCCCGCCGGGCGAGCTCCGCGAGCCCAGGGCGGGGCTTATGGCAGTTCCAGCCCCGGGCTTTAGCCCGGGGTGCGCCCCGGGATGTGCCCCGCGGATCCGCCGCGGATGCCCCGCCGTACCCGGGGTGCGCGGGTCGCGCCCAACCCGCCCCTCGGCCACCCGATCCGCCGCTACGCCCCTGCCCCGCCCTTCGCGCGGTGGTAGTGGCGGCGGGCCTTGGCGCGGTTGCCGCAGGACTGCATGTCGCACCAGCGGCGGCTGCGGTTGCGGCTGGTGTCCAGGTAGAGCCAGTCGCAGTTGTCGCCGCAGCACTTTCCCACGCGCCGCAGGTCTCCCGACACCAGCAGCTCCGCCGCATCCCGCACCACCGGCCAGAGCACGCGGTCCAGTTCCGCCCCCTCCTCCCATCCCCACGCGAACTCCCCGCCCTCCGCACGCACGCGCAGCCACCCCAG
>DASQBH010000793.1:0-2147 GCA_035635315.1 Longimicrobium sp. | reverse complement strand
CACGACGTGGTGGCGGTGCACATCGACAAGAAGAAGAAGTTCCCCGCCACGGCGCTGCTGCGCGCGGTGGGCTTCAGCCGCGACGCCGACGTGCTGGGCGTGTTCCTGGACCGCGAGAGCGTGGCCCTGGGCGCGCTGGAGCGCGAGGGCACCAAGGAAGGCCGCCGCGGCGAGGTGTTCCACGGCTTTTTGGCCGAGGACGTTCCCGATCCCACCGTCCTGGGCCCCGAGGGCCCGGTGCTGTACCGCGACATCGTCCTCCCCTCCACGGGCGAGGTGTTCGAGCGCGGGCGGCGGCTGACGGCGGAGCTGTACAACGCCTTCCGCGACGCGGGCGTGGTGCACCTTCCCATCGTGGGCTCTTCGCTCATCGCGCGGGCCGGCGACGAGATCAACGGCGACGTGCTGGGGCGGCTGCTGCGCGGCGGCATCGAGTCGGTGCAGGTGTTCCGCGCCCGCGGGCAGAGCGGCACGGCGCTGCGCGCCACGCTGGGCAAGGACCCCACGCGCGGCACGCTTGACTCGCTGTTCGCCATCCACAACCTGGTGCGCCCGGGGACGGCCCCGGCTCCGGACGTGTGGACGGAGGACGAGTTCCTGGCGGAGGGCGACGCCATCATGCACGTCGCCGACTTCCTGAACGCGTGGGCGGAGCGCGGCGCGCAGCCGGTGGATCCCATGTCGCGCGAGGCGCAGCGGTCCGCCGAGGAGCGCATGCTCCGCTTCGCCCAGGAGCGCGGCATCAAGTACGTGTGGGAGAGCTTCCGCGACGACCGGGCGGAGAAGGGCGGCAAGCCCAGCCGCGTGCTCGTGTACGAGCTCAACCGCGTGGTGCAGGTGTACATCGCCGTCTGGCGCCTCCTGTTCCAGCCGCGCACCTCGCTGTTCGTGGCGGGTGACCTTAACGCGGACGGCAAGGCGAACGTGGCCAGCACCGACTACTCGGAGTACACCGAGGAGTCGCTGAACAAGCGCTACGACCTGGGCCGGGTGGGCCGCTACAAGATCAACCAGCGGCTGGCCCCCGCCTTCGAGGCGCTGGGCTACACGGTGCCGCCGGCGGGGATGACGGCGCTCACGGCGCAGGACGTCCTGGCCATCCTGTGGCAGCTGGTGGAGCTGCACGAGGGCCGCGGCGACACCGACGACATCGACCACCTGGGCAACCGCCGGGTGCGCAGCGTCGGCGAGCTGATCGCCAACCAGTTCTCCGTGGGGCTTAGCCGCATGGCGCGGCTGGTGCGCGAGCGCATGTCGATCGTGTCGGACCCCGACAAGATCAACATCGACGACCTGGTGAACGCGCGCACGGTCAGCGCGGTGATCCAGCAGTTCTTCGGATCGTCGCAGCTGAGCCAGTTCATGGACCAGACCAACCCCCTGGCCGAGATGACGCACAAGCGGCGTCTCTCCGCGCTGGGGCCGGGCGGCCTGACCCGCGAGCGCGCCGGCTTCGAAGTGCGGGACGTGCACTACTCGCACTACGGGCGCATGTGCCCCATCGAGACGCCGGAAGGGCCCAACATCGGCCTGATCAACTCGCTTACGACGTACGCCCGCATCAACGACCTGGGCTTTATCGAGACGCCGTACCGCAAGGTGGTGCGCGCGCTGGTGAAGTACCCGGCGGAGGCGAAGCTGGAGGAGGCGGTCCGCCTGGTCCTGGGTGACCGCGCCAAGGTGTTCGCCAAGAAGGGCGAGACCATCGACGCGGCGCGCGGGCGCGAGGTGTTCCGCGCCATGATCGTGGGGGCTGAGCTGGCGGAGGACGTGGCGGACTGGAGCGCGCTCTTCCCGCGCATGCTGGCCGGCGAGATCGGCCAGACGGAGTGGGAGGCCGCCCTGGCCTCGCTGCCGGTGCTGGCCCGCCGCGGCGAGCGGATCACCGAGGAGCTGGCCGAGCGCATCAGCGCCCAGCCGATCAACCTGGTGCGCGTGGTTTCCCGGCGCGCGGGCGCGGCGGCGCGCGGCGTGGCCCCCGAGGCCATCCGCAACCCCATGTCGCTGCCGGTGCGCGTCTTCCAGCCGACCACGGCGGCCGTGCTGGGCGTGCCGGGGACGGTGCTGACGGCCGAGGTGGCCGAGGCGCTGTTCGCGCGGCAGTCCGAAGGGCTGGACGTGCAGGAGTGGGGCGACACGCCCGACGA
>DASQBH010000792.1:0-2498 GCA_035635315.1 Longimicrobium sp. | reverse complement strand
GGTGTCCGAGACGCAGGCTATGGGGTTTTGTCGATCTGCTGATGGCGGCTCGGCTCAAGACGTCGGCCGGAGGAGCGCCGGGAGGGGCCCTGCGGCCGGGCGGAGCGGCGCGCGTGAGGCTGGAGCTGGCCGGGTTCGAGCCGTCTGACCGGGCGTGCGGCATCGGTTGGCGCTGCCGGCGCGAGCTCGACTGACCGCCGGAGCGCCAGGGCTGCGGCGGTGAGCAGGAGCAAGGCGTGCCGGGTCACGCCGCAACCGTCCCGGTCGGCTTGGCGGATCGCGGAGGACCGCGCGGAGGCATCCACCGTTCGAAGGTCTCGATGATGCGCATGCGTCCTCCACAGCAGGGACAAGGCGGGAGCTGATCGGGTGGCTCGATCGGCTCAGCCGGTCGCGCAGGCGCGGCCACGGCGAGGATCTCGCGGGCGCGGGCGAGGCTCGCCTTGCGGGACGAGGCGGCGAGCAGGCCGTAATGGCGGATGCGGTGAAAGCCCCGGGGCAGGACGTGGAGCAGGAAGCGGCGGATGAACTCGTCGGCGCTCAGCGTCAGGGTGCCGTACCGCTCGGCGCCGTCGCGGCGGTAATCCTTGTACCGGAAGGTGGCGCCGCGTTCGTCGAGGGCGATCAGCCGCCGGTTCGAGATGGCGACACGGTGGGTGTAGCGGGCCAGATAGGCGAGCACCGCCTCCGGGCCCGCGAAGGGCGGCTTGGCGTAGACGACCCAGCGCTTCTTCCGAACCGGCGCCAGGTGGCGCAGGAAGGCTCGCCGGTCGGCGAGGCAGGCCATGGTCCCGAAGAAGGCGAGCCGGCCGGCATCATGGAGGGCGATCAGCCGGGCGAGGAACAGGCGCCGGAAGAGCTTGGCGAGCACACGCACCGGCAGCAGGAAGTTCGCACGTGACGAGATCCAGCACGCGCTGTCCGGCGAGAGGCCGCCGCCGGGCACGATCATGTGGACGTGCGGATGGTGCGTCATGGCCGAGCCCCAGGTGTGGAGCACGGCGGTGATGCCGATCCGGGCGCCGAGGTGCTTCGGATCGGCCGCGATGGTCATCATGGTCTGCGATGCGACACGCAAGAGCAGGTCGTAGACCGGCGCTTTGTTGTGGAGGGCGATGTCGGCGATCGCGGCGGGCAGCGTGAAGACGACGTGGAAATAGCCGACCGGCAGCAGGTCGGCCTCCCGCTCCGCCAGCCAGGCGCGCGCGGCGGTGCCCTGGCACTTGGGGCAGTGCCGGTTGCGACAGCTGTTATAGGCGATGCGGATGTGGCCGCACTCCTCGCAGCCATCGACGTGGCCACCGAGGGCTGCGGTCCGACAGGCCTCGATCGCCGCCATGACCTTGAGGGCCGCAAGGCTCAGGTGACCGGCATGGGACGCGCGGTAAGCCGGTCCTGCGGCACGGAAGATGTCGGCGACCTCCAGGGAGGCGCGCACCGCCCGTCAGCTGCCAGGATCCTTGCCTTCGATCAGCTGCGCCAGGCGCTCGAGCGGACTGGTCACCGAGCGGATCGTCTTGGTGGCGACCCGCGCGTAGAGTGCGGTAGTGTCGAGTTTGCTGTGGCCCAGGAGCACCTGGATCACGCGGATGTCGACATCCTGCTCGAGGAGGTGGGTGGCGAAGCTGTGCCGCAGCGTATGCGGACTGACGCGCTTCTTGATGCCAGCAGCGTCAGCGGCCTCGTGGATCGCGCGGTTGATCTGCCGGGTCGAGATCGGATCGGTATAGCTGCGCCCGGGAAACAGCCAGCCGTGCGGCAGCATCACGCTCCGGCGCTTGCCCTCGCGCCACCAGAGCCGCAGCAGTTTGAGGAGCTGGGGCGACAGCATGGCGTTGCGGTCCTTGCGTCCTTTGCCTTGCTCGACCCGGAGCAGCATGCGCGTGCTGTCGATGTCGTCGACCTTGAGGTGGGCGACCTCGGAGACGCGCAGCCCAGCACCGTAAGCCGTGCCAAGGGCTGCCCTGTACTTGAGACCCGGTGCTGCCTCGAGCAGCCGCGCCACCTCGTCGACGCTCAACACCGTCGGCAGCTTGCGAGGGTAGCGGGCAAGCACCAGGCGCCGTGACAGGTCGGGCCGGTCGAGCGTCACACCGAAGAAGAAGCGGAGGGCTGAGACTGAGCAATTGATCGTCGGCGGCTGCACGCCGCTCTCGGCTTGGTGAACTTGGAAGCGACGTACGTCTTCTGCCGTCGCCGTGTCGGGCGGCCGTCCCAAAAAAGCGGCGAAGCTGCGGACGAAGCGGATGTAATCGTGTTGGGTATCAGCGCGCAGGCCGCGCACCGCCATGTCCTCGAGCATGCGCTGGCGCAGCGGGCTGATCGGGCGAACGACCGGTGAGATCGACATGGAGATTTCCTCTCGAGCTGGTGGGGACCCCATGCTCAAGAGACGACCCCGTCCCGCTCAAGACCTTAGTTACGCCGCACGACCTCGTCCCCCGCACCCCTCCCGCGAAAGCGGGTTCGTACATGGGCGCGAAGCTGCCGGACGCCTT
>DASQBH010000791.1:0-5923 GCA_035635315.1 Longimicrobium sp. | reverse complement strand
CACGGCGGAGTGCCGTGCGCCCGTCCTCGTTCGAATCCTGCCGCGCCGCGCGGCCCGTCACGCGCGCGGCGCCGTTCATCCCATGCCGCTTAGCGGTCGATGCCCAGCTGGTGCAGGATGAAGGCGTAGCGGAACGCCGTCTCGCGCAGGGCGTCGTAGCGGCCCGACGATCCGCCGTGGCCCGCGCCCATGTTGGTGCGCAGCACGAGCAGGTTGTCGTCCGTCTTCATGGTGCGCATCTTCGCGACCCACTTGGCCGGCTCCCAGTACGCCACGCGCGGGTCGTTCAAGCCCGTCGTCACCAGCATGGTGGGATACGCCTTGCGCTCCACGTTGTCGTACGGCGAGTACGACAGCATGTAGCGGTACTCGGTCTCGTTGGCCGGGTTGCCCCACTGGATCCACTCGCCCGTGGTCAGGGGGATGCTGGCGTCGGCCATGGTGTTGATCACGTCCACGAACGGCACGTCGGCCACCACCACCTTGAACAGGTCGGGGCGCATGTTCACCACCGCGCCCATCAGCAGCCCGCCGGCGCTGCCGCCGCGGATGGCCAGGCGCTCGCTGCTGGTGTACCGCTCGCGCACCAGGTGCTCGGCAGAGGCGATGAAGTCGGTGAAGGTGTTGCGCTTGTTGAGCATCTTTCCCTGGTCGTACCAGGAGCGCCCCATCTCCTGCCCGCCGCGGATGTGCGCGATGGCAAAGATCACCCCGCGGTTCAGCAGGCTCAGGTTGGCGCTGCTGAAGGTGGGGTCGGTGCTGTTGCCGTAGGAGCCGTACGCGTACAGCAGCATGGGGCGCGAGCCGTCGCGCACCAGCGGCTTGCGGTACACCAGGGAGACGGGGACCATCGTCCCGTCGCTGGCGCGGGCCCAGGTGCGCTCCGTGGCGTACTGCGAGGGGTCGTACCCGCCCAGCACCTCGTTCTGCTTGCGCAGCTCGCGCCGGCGGGTGGCCATGTCGTAGTCGTACACGGAGAACGGCGTGACCATCGACTGGTAGCCAAAGCGCAGCGTCGAGGTGTTGTACTCCGGGTTGCTTCCCGGGCCGGCGCTGTACACCGGCTCCTCGAACGCGATCACGTGCTCGTCGTTCCGGCGGATGTCGCGCACCCGGATCTGCCGCAGCGCGTTGGTGCGCTCGTACAGCACCAGGTGGTCGCGAAACACGTCGAAGCCGTCCAGCAGCACCGTCTCGCGGTGCGGCACCAGCTCCCTCCAGTTGGCGCGGGACGGGTCGCTCTCCGGCGCCGTCATCAGCTTGAAGTTGTTGGCGCCGTCGGCGTTGGTGCGGATGACGAAGCGCCCGTCCTGGTGGTTGACCGTGTACAGCAGGTCCTTCTGCCGCGGCGACACCACCCGGAACGGCTGGTCGGGACGGCCGGCGGGGAGCACCCACACCTCGGAGGTGGTGTAGCTGCCGCTGGTGAGCACCAGGTACGCGTCGTTCTTGGTGCGGTACACGTTCACGCGGAACAGCACGTCGGGCTCGTGGAACACCCGCACGTCCTGCGACGGCGGCGTGCCCAGGGTGTGGCGATAGATGCGGTCGGGGCGGTTGGCGCTGTCCGTCCGCGTGTAGAACAGGGTGCGGTTGTCCGCCGCCCAGGTGGCGCCAAAGCCCAGGCTGTCCACCCGCTCGGGAAGGATCTCGCCCGTCTCCAGGTTCTTCACCATCAGGGTAAAGCGCTCGGACCCCGTGGTGTCGACGGAGAACGCCAGCAGCCGGTGGTCGGGGCTCACCGTGTAGGCGCCCAGGCTGAAGTAGCGCTTGCCCTGCGCCATCTGGTTCTGGTCCAGGATCACTTCCTCGGGCGCCTCCATGCTGCCGCGGCGCCGCGCAAAGACGGGGTACTGCTGCCCCTCGACCGTGCGCGAGTAGTACAGGTATGGGCCAATGCGGTCCGGCACGTTGGTGTCCGTCTGCTTGATGCGCCCCAGGATCTCCTGGTACAGCGTCTCCTGCAGCTGCCGGGTGGGCGCCATCACCGTGTCGGTGTAGCGGTTCTCGGCCTCCAGGTACGAGATGACCTCGGCGTTGTTGCGGTCGCGCAGCCAGAAGTAGTTGTCCACCCGCACGTCGCCGTGCATGGTGTCGGTTTTGGGGATCACCCGCGCCACCGGGGGCGCGGGCAGGTTCCCCCCGTTCTGGGCCGGGGCGGGCGCCGCGGCGGCCGCGGCGGCGAGGAGCGCAACAAGGCGCAGCGTGGTTCTCATGGCTGGAGCCGGGGATCAGGGGATGCTAAAAACTTGGCATACAGAGGATAATCGTCCGGCGCCCCGGGCGACAGGGGGACGTGCGCACGCCGCCGCGGAACGGATCTGGCGGCCGGGGCTATCAGGAGCACGGTCCGCGCCGCGGGCCACCCGTCCGCCCTGCGTCCCCCGCGGACGCGGCGGGAGCGACCCACCAGCCGGTTGAGAACGAGAGGACCCGATGCCGCGCGGAAAGATCTTCGCAGACGTCACGCAGACCATGGGCGACACGCCCCTCATCCAGCTCAACCGCCTGGGCGCGGGGCTCCCGGGGCGCATCGTCGTCAAGCACGAGGGCTTCAACCCCTTCAACTCCGTCAAGGACCGCATCGGCGCCGCCATGGTGGACGACGCCATCGAGCGCGGGGTGCTGCGCCCGGGGATGGTGGTGGTGGAGCCCACCAGCGGCAACACGGGGATCGGCGTGGCGTACGCGGCCGTGGCGCGCGGCTTCCGCTGCATCTTTACCATGCCGGAGACCATGACCCTGGAGCGGCGCAACATGCTGCGCGCGCTGGGGTGCCGGCTGGTGCTCACGGAGGGGCCCAAGGGGATGAAGGGCGCCATCGCGCGGGCGGAGGAGATCGCCGGCAAGCTGGGTGACCGCGCGTGGACACCGCGCCAGTTCGACAACCCCGCCAACCCGGCCATCCACTACCGCACCACCGGCCCCGAGATCTGGGCCGATACGGACGGCAAGGTGGACGTCTTCGTGGCCGGCGTGGGAACGGGCGGCACCATCACCGGCGCGGGCCGGTTTCTCAAGGAGAAGAAGCCGGACATCCACATCGTCTGCGTGGAGCCGGCGGAGAGCCCGGTGATCTCCGGCGGGCAGCCGGCCCCGCACAAGCAGCAGGGGATCGGGGGCGGCTTCATCCCCGGCAACCTGGACATGGGCATCTTCGACGAGGTGGTCACCGTCACCAACGACGACGCCATCGCCACCGCGCGGCGGCTGGCGCGCGAAGAGGCCATCTTCGCGGGCATCTCGTCCGGCTCCATCACCTGGGTGGCGCTGCAGGTGGCCGCGCGGCCGGAGATGGAGGGCAAGCTGATCGTCTCCGTGATCTGCGACTTCGGCGAGCGCTACCTCTCCAACCCCGTCTACGCCGAGCAGACCGACGCCGACTTCAGCGAGTTCGAATCCGCGCTCGAGGCGGAGCCGGTGCCGGCGTAGTCGCCCCGGAGCGACCGTCTGCCTGGCACCGGGTCCCGAAAAGCACAAAGCGTGGGGTACAGAGGGACAGACAACGGCCAGAGATACAGAGGACCGATTTTCCTCTGTATCTCTGGCTTTTGTCTGTTCCTCTGTACCCCAACCTTCTTTTTCGCGGCTTTCGGGTCGGAGGCCCTTTTTCGTTCCCATGCAGCGCGTCCCGCCACTCGTCTGGAAAGTGTCCTTTCCGCAGGACACCGACAAGCGTGAAGGGAGGAGGACGTTCAATACAACTCGTTGTACTACATCAGCTTGCGGAGACGTTCACGCGTGGCAGGAGGGATGCTTTAGAGGAGGCCGGAAGCCGGTGTGAGAGCCGGCTCCCCTGGCCCCCTTCCCCGCCGCGCGAGAACGATGCGCGCGCTGAAGTCATAGATTACGATGTTGCGCAGGCGCGGCCCGGAATTCCCCGGGCCGCGCTTTCGCATATGCCTGCATGACAAGCATTTACATTTTCTAGCAGTAGGATGGTTGCGCGCCTGTGGCCAAAACGGTGCGAGCACCTTCGGCCTGCGTCCGCTTTGATTACTTTCAGGGGATGGACGGACGCTCCGGACGCATTACATTCGAATCAAGGAGCAGCATCAACCGGAGACGAACCATGCCCAAGAGCAAGCTGCCGTGGCCCACATTGGCACCCCCTGGCCCAAGCGGCCGGCTAGATCCCGAGGAGGTCAGAAGGGCCATCCTGGAGGTCAAGGCGCACACCGAAGCTCGCGAGGCCCGCGCCAGGAAGCGCGCGGCGAAAGAGAGGAAGCACCGGACGGCGTAGCGGTTGAGGACCCACGCTTCTCACCGCGGTCGGATCCCCCGGTCTACGAGCGGAGCGTCTTCGTCAACTGTCCGTTCGACGCGGGCTATCGGAGCCTGTTCCACGCATTGGTGTTCACCATCCACCAGTGCGGGTTCTACGCCCGGTGCGCGCTGGAGGCGGAGGACAGCGGCGAGGTGCGGATGCGCAAGATCAAGCGCATCATCCGCGAGTGCGGGTACGGGATCCACGACATCTCCCGCGTGGAGCTGGATCCGGTAAACCGGCTCCCGCGCTTCAACATGCCCTTGGAACTGGGGCTGTTTCTCGGGGCGCAGGAGTACGGATCGGACCCGCAGAAGCAGAAGCGCTCGCTCATCCTGGATACGGAGCCCTACCGCTACCAGAAGTTCTGCTCCGACATCGCCGGCCAGGACATCCGCGCGCACGGCGATAACCCGGCCCGGGTAATCGCCGCCGTTCGGGCGATGCTCTCCACAGCGCTGGACGGCCGTGCGCGCCTGCCGGGAGACGCAAAGATCCGCAGCCGCTACGCGCGGTTCCGGGCCGAGCTGCCGTCCATCTGCCGCTGCGTTCACCTCCGTCCTTCGGAGCTCCAGTTCGTGGAGTTCCGGTTCCTCCTGCGGGACTGGTTGGCCTCGCACCCGCTCTGACCGCGCCTCACCCCGCGTCGGTGGCCCAGGCGCGGGTGGCGGCGAGGGCGCGGCGCCAACCGGAGAGGAGCGCCGCGCGGCCCGAAGCGTCGGCGGCGGGCTCGAAGACGCGCTCGTCGGGGCGGGCGGCGTGGAACTCCTCGGGCGACGCCCAGAAGCCGGTCGCCAGCCCCGCCAGCCCTGCCGCGCCGCGGGCGGTCATCTCCACCATCGACGGGCGGCGGACGGGCACCCCCAGCACGTCCGCCTGAAACTGCATCATCCAGTTGTTGGCCGTGGCCCCACCGTCCACTCGCAGCTCGCCGATCCGCACCCCCGCATCCCCCTCCATCGCCTCCACCACGTCGTGGGTGGAGAACGCCATCGCCTCCAGCGCGGCGCGCACCAGGTGCGCCCGCGTGCTGCCGCGCGTAAGCCCCACGATGGTGCCACGCGCGCCCGGCTCCCAGTGGGGCGCGCCCAGCCCGGTGAACGCCGGGACAAAGTAGACGCCGTCGTTGGATTCCAGCGAGCGCGCCAGGAACTCCGTCTCGCCCGCGTTCTCCACGATGCGCAGGCCGTCGCGCAGCCACTGCACGGCGGCGCCGGCGATGAAGATGGAGCCCTCCAGCGCGAACGCCCGCTCGCCCCGCGGCCCGCAGGCGGCGGTGGTGAGCAGGCCGTGCCGCGACTCCACCGGCTGGTCGCCCGTGTGGGCGAGGAGAAAGGCGCCGGTGCCGTAGGTGTTCTTGCTCTGCCCCGGGCTCCAGCACCCGTGCCCGTACAGCGCGGACTGCTGGTCGCCCGCGATCCCCGCGACGGGCACCTCGGCGTCGAACGCGCTCCCCGCCGTGGTCCCGTACACCTCCGACGACGCGCGCACCTCCGGCAGCACGGCGGCGGGAACGCCGAACAGGTCCAGCATCTCCGGGTCCCACGCACCCGTGCGCAGGTCGTACAGCAGGGTGCGCGAGGCGTTCGTCGGGTCGGTCAGGTGCAGGCGGCCGCCGGTCAGCCGCCACACCAGCCAGGTGTCGATGGTCCCCGC
>DASQBH010000790.1:0-3036 GCA_035635315.1 Longimicrobium sp. | reverse complement strand
GGGAGGTACGGAAGTGTCGTGAACCGGCTTCCGGTTCTAGAAACTTACATCCCAACCGCCTCGAATGCCAGCACCTAAGCCGCTGAACGGCTCCGGGTGCCGTTCTAGCGCCGCCTGCGCCGCGGCCTTGAGCGTTGCCGCCGTGGCCGGATCGAACCGCACGGTCCCCGAGCCCCCGGGCACTTGCACCGTGAACACCGCCGGCATCTCCGCCGGGGCACGGCCGGTGAGCCGGGCGGTGATCACCAGCGCCGCCAGGTACGCGCCGGTCTGGGTGGGATGCAGGTCGTCCTGGTACAGGTCCAGCCCCGGCTCGCGCTCCCACGCCTCCAGCCACGCCGTCGCGGCGGGAAGCAGCAGGCCGTCCACCGCGTCCGCCGCCAGCGCGTAGGATTCGATGGCGCGGTCGAAGTCTGCGCGGCGCGAGGCGGCGGGCCAGACGGAGTACAGCGCCGAGCGCCCGCCCTGCCGGCGCACCAGCGCGTCGAAGCGGGCCGCGTAGTCCAGCAGCAGCGCGCGGCTGTCCGCCCGCGACGAGGGGCCCTGCTGCAGCACCACGTAGTTCCAGCAGCCGCCGCGGATGGCCCGCGCCGCGCGGCCATCGTTCCAGTGGTCCTCCAGGCTGAAGTCCGGCATCGCCACCTCTTCAACCACCGGCGCCTCGCCCAGCGAATCCGCCAGCGCGCGCACCATGTACGGCAGCCCCTGCGAGTACGTCAGGCTGTTGCCGATGAACAGGATGCGCATCGGCCCCGCCGCATCACCGTCGCAGCTCACCGGCCCCGTCCCGCCGCGGCAGGCCAGCAGCGCCATCATTCCCACCCACGCCAGCACGATGCGCATCATCATCACCACCGTTGTCGAGAGTCGCTTCGCCGATCGGGACAGGCTGAAACGCAGGGGTGACGGCGACGCTGACGGGACGGTGACGAGCGGCTGTGGGCGGGGACGAGCAGCGGCCGGGGATGATGAGGAACAGCTGATCCCCGTCCCGTAGCAGTGTGAAAAGACTTGTGCAACCTGCACCGCCTGCGCGACATTTGTTCACGGACCCCGGGCGCTCCCCCTCCCACCCAGCGCCCGGCGTCCGTTCCGCAGGCACCGCTCAAGCCCACCCGCCGCGGGTGGAAACTCCTTCAGAAACGGCAAACCCGCCGAAAGACGGGGACGCAAAGCTACGAGGCTACCGCGGGCCGCGCCCGCCACGCCAGTCGAGCCGCCGATGAGAGGGATCGTCCCATGCACTTCGTCAGCCGGCTGTTCGGGCGCCACCCCGCCGAACCAGCGGACGCCGACCTCGCCCCTACGCACAATCCCTTCGGCGCCACGTACCTGGCGATGGCGAGCGCGCTTACCTTCGGGCTGGAGGCGCGGAACGCCACGCTGTGCTTCGTAGAGCACTGCACCCGCGTGGCCAGCCTGGCCGACCACGTAGCCGCCGAGCTGGGCGTGCCGGCGGATGCCCGCGACGTGCTGGGCGCCGCGGCCCAGCTGCACGAGATCGGCATGATCTCCGTTCCGCCCGGGATCCTCGAAGCGCCCACGCGGCTGGTTCCCGAAGACCGGGCGCTCATCCGCGCGCACGCGGCCGTGGGGGCCGTGATCGTAAGGGCGACGCATTCCGAGCGGACGGCGCGGCTCGTCGAGCACCAGTACACCGACTTCGCGCGGCTCCAGCAGGTTTTTCATGACGACGTGGACCTGCTGCTCGCGGGCATCCTGCGCGCGGCGGACGTGTTTGACGCCGTCACCCACCCGCGGCCATACCAGGACCGGCTGCGCCCCACGCACCGCGAGCGCATCCTGGTACAGGGCAGCGGCATCCGCTTTCACCCGCGCGCCGTCGAGGTGCTGCTGCACCTGGACGCGCAGGCCTGAGCCGGCAACGAAGCGCCTCGCAGGGAGTCGGCGGAGCACACGGAGGAAAACCAGCCTCCGGGTGATTCCATCGACTCCCTGGTGAGGCCATCTTTTTTGGATGACGGCATTGCCGGAGGCCGTCCGGAGACGTATCCTCCGGCGCCCAGACCTGAATCAAGCTCATCCATTCGCCGGCCCATGAAGCGCTTCGCCGCCTACGATCCGCCCGAGTACCACAACTGGTCCGCCGATCCCGCGCTGGTAAAGGCCTGCCGCGAGTGCATCACGGCCAACCCGCAGCGCGAAGAAGTGGTGCGCGGGCTGGGCGAAGAGCAGCTGCTGGACATCTACGCCGGCCTGCTGCGCAACCGCCTGCACGACATCATGCTCAAGCGGTGGGTCAAGAGCGGCGTGATCAGCAAGGCGTGGCTGGGCGTGGGCGAGGAGGCGACGACGATCGGCCCCGTGCACGCGCTACGGCGCAGCGGACCGGACCACGACGTGGTGGCGCCCATGATCCGCAACTCGGGCGCCTGCCACGAGATGGGGATGCCCGTGGCCGACATCTTCCGCAGCTACCTGGGCACGGCCGACAGCCCGTCCATGGGCCGCGACCTGCACGTGGGCGCGCTGGAGCACGGCGTGCTGCCGCCCATCAGCCACGTGGGCGACGTGGTGCCGGTGATCAGCGGGATCGCGCTCTCCTTCAAGCAGCGCGGCGAGGACCGGGTGGGGATGACGTGGACGGGCGACGGGTCCACGAAGACGGCGGCGTTCCACGAGGGGATCAACTTCGCGGCGGTGCTGCGGCTGCCGGTGATCTTCATCATCCAGAACAACCAGGTGGCGCTGGGGACGCGCCTTTCGCAGCACGCCGCCGGATCGTTCGAGGACTGGCCGGCCATGTACGGCATGGCCGGCGGCACCTTCGACGGCAACAACGTGCTGGACGCCTACGCGGCCACCAGGCTGGCGGCGGACCACGCGCGCGCCGGCAACGGACCCACGCTGCTGATCGCGGACACGTTCCGCATGGGCGGCCACGCCACGCACGACGAGCGCGAGGCCCGCAGCATGTTCGACGCGGAGCTGTTCTCCAGCTGGGGGCGCCGCGATCCCGTGGGGCTGTACGAGGCGTGGCTGCAGGAAGAGGGGATCGGCCGCGACGCGCTGGAG
>DASQBH010000789.1:0-3108 GCA_035635315.1 Longimicrobium sp. | reverse complement strand
GGCACCTCCTCGGCCAGCGCCTTGCCGAACACCAGGGCGTTCTGGACGTGGGTCTCGAACAGCGAGTCCTCGGCCCGCGCGGCGGCCAGGTTGATGGTCTGGCGCAGGTCGTCCTTCACGCGGCCGCGAATGCGCCGGCGCACGCGCGAGAACACGGCGTCGAAGCGCCCCTCGCCGTCGGGCGTGCGCTGGGCGTCGTCGTCCAGGTCGCTCTCGTCGTCCGAAAGGTCCAGGTTCAGTTCGTCGGCCTCCGTGAGCCCGCTGCGGCGCCCGATGGCGGCCAGCGCGCGGCTGCCCACGTTGCGCGCCTGCTCCGGGGTAAGCCGCAGGATGCGGGCGTAGATGTCCAGGGCACTGTCGAACGGAAGCTCCTCCTGCACCAGGTCCACCAGCGCCAGCACGTGGCGCACGTGGGTGGAAAGCAGGCGCTCCTGGCACACGGCGGTGGTCAGGTCCACCTGCCGCTGCATTGCGCGCGAGATCTTACGGGTGAGGGCCACGGGCGCTCTCTCCGAGGTTGCTGGGGTGGGCGCTCCGGCGGCGGCGCACCGGGGCGGTTGTCGGGGCGCGGAGCAAGTTCCATTCCGGCGCGGGGTTCCAGCAGCGAATAACTGCCATCGGGAGCCTCGTCGCCGGGCGATTCACGACCCACGTATCGACGTCCATCCGGCCCCCAATCCGCCTCTCCAGATGTCGGGCTGACGCAGGCCTCGTAAAAGACGCGCGACAGGTGGAGGTGAAGTCCCGGTCCGGCGCGCTACGGCGGGTGAGGTGCATCCGGCTTCCATCGACGGATTGGATTCGGCGGATTGGCATCGGCGAATCTGGATCCTGTGGGATTCGCAGATATCCTGTGATTTCCCGAGCCTGAGAGTGTGTTGCCAAACCTCGGGCATGAAAAGAAGCGATGTCATCCTGAGGGAGCGCACCACGTGTAATCAGAATTCACACAATGACCTGCGCGCGACCGAAGGACCTTCTCCCGGCTTGCGGGGGACATGCTGCACGCCGCGGATCCGTCCCCCCAATTGTGCTGGCAGGGTCCTTCAGTCGGCACCAAAGTACGTCGCAGCAACAAGGTGCAGCGCGGCGCCTCCCTCAGGATGACACCGCCTCTTCCACGCCTGCAGAGGTTTGGCAACACCCTCTGGGGGGGAGCGCCGCATTGAACCTGGCCTGACTCCGCAATCGGGGCGCCGACCGAAGGATCTCGCCGGCAGAACCGCGGGGCTGGATCTACGCCACGAATCCAGCCCCGAGCAGGCCGAGAGGAGATCCTTCGGTCGCGCGCCAGCTGAAGTACAGTCCTCATGGGATGGCGTGGCGCTCCCTCAGGAAGTCAAAAGCCTTGCTCCGGATCGGAATCGGCAGAGGGCATCGGTGGACCGGCGTCGGTGGATCGGCATCGGCGGATCGGAATCAGCGGATTCGCATCAACAACTGGCATCGGTGCGGCATGATGATGATGTCCGCGCATCCATGGAGACGATGCAGAGCATCCGATCCTCACCGGAGCGCGCCGCACCTGGCCGCCCGGACTACATGATGCGCGATCAGGTGAACTTGCCGACGGCACAAACCGTTGGAGGCCCACTCCGGGCGCGGGGATGGCGGGAAGGGTGTGCCCGAAAAAACGCGGATGGCCCCCTGCCGATCCCGACCTGCTGACGCGTGGCCGATGGAGTTGGCGCGCTCGAGAACGGCGCGCCTGGCTCCGCATCTCCCAACGCAGACCGGCCCCCTCCCGATGCTCGGGAGGGGGCCGGAGTGTGTCCGATCGACGCGGCTGCTACGGCTGGGTGGCCGGAGCGGGCGTCAGCGGCGCGGGCGTGGCCGGAGCAGTACCCGTCGTCGGGGCCGGAGCCGTGCCGGTCGCGGGAGCCGTGCCGGTGGCCGGCGCCGGCTGCGTGCCGCCCAGCGGGGCCGTGGTGCTCGGCGCCGGGGCCCTGCCGGTCGCCGGGGCCGTGCCCGTCGCGGGGGCCTGCGCGCCACCCTTGGCGGGGGCCGCGGGCGCCGCCTGCCGGTTGCGCTGGAACTCGCGCTGCAGGATGCTGTCCGAGCCCGCCGGGCGAGAGGACAGGATCGACAGCGTGAACGCCAGCAGCAGGAACGCGCCGCCGCAGTACCAGCTCAGCTTGGTGAGCAGCGTGGTAGCGTGGCGGCCGCCGAACAGCGTGTCGGTGCCGGCACCGCCGCCCATGGCGGCAAGACCGCCCCCCTTCCCGGCCTGCAGCAGGACCACGGGAATCAGGATCAGGGCGTCGAGGATCAGCAGGATCAGCAGAAACGTAAACACGGGCAGGCCCGGGAAAGAGGCGGCATGTACGGGGAAACAACAAACTTAGGCCAGAACGCCGGGCCGGTCAACCCGCCGCCCGGCAGATGGCCGCGAATCCGCCCGGGTCCAGGCTGGCGCCGCCCACCAGCACGCCGTCCACGCCCGGCTGCGACATGAGCTCCGCCGCGTTGTCGGCCTTCACGCTCCCGCCGTACAGGATCGGCACCGCGTCCGCCGCCTCCTGGCCAAACGACTGCGCCAGCCGCGCGCGCACCGCCGCGTGCATCGCCGCCGCGTCCTGCGGCGTCGCCGTCACCCCGGTGCCGATGGCCCAGACCGGCTCGTACGCCACCACCAGCTCGCCGATCTCCCCCGCCTCGAGGATCTCCAGCACGGGCGCCAGCTGCTCGGCCACCACCTCCTCCGCCCGCTCCGCGCGGCGCTCCTCGATCGTCTCGCCCACGCACAGCACGGGGGTCAGGCCGCCGGCCAGCACCGCGCGCACCTTCTTCGCCGTCTCCGCCGACGTCTCGCCGAAGACGTGGCGGCGCTCGCTGTGGCCGATCAGCACCAGCTCCGCGCCCGCGTCCTTCGCCATCCCCACGGAAAGCTCGCCCGTAAAGGCGCCACTGGCCTCCCAGTAGACGTTCTGCACCCCCAGGCGCACGTCCGGCCGCCCCTGCACCGCCTCCTTCGCCGCGGCAAAGGAGATGGCGGGGGGAAAGAAGACCACGCTGCGGTCGTCCGCCGGCGTGTGCATCGCCAGGAAGTCGGCGAAGAAGCGGGCCGTCTCGGACGGCCCGTGGTTCATCTTCCAGTTGCCGGCCAGC
>DASQBH010000788.1:0-3001 GCA_035635315.1 Longimicrobium sp. | reverse complement strand
GGGGGGTATACAAACATTTGTAGCGCAGTCTGAAACGGCTTGTCACGCAGCAGCCCGACATCCTCCGCGAACATCGTGAACATGCAGCGCATCAGAAACCGCGCAACCCGCTCGCCATCCATCCCTCGCCCCTCCAGCGACGCCGACAGCTTCGCAAGCCGCTCCGCCACCTCGCGCGTGACCACGCGGCCGCGCACGGCCGGGTTCAGCGACTCCGGCTTTTCCCATACGGCGCGCAAGAACTCGATGTCGTCGTCGCGCTGCCACAGCGTACGCAGGTCGATGCGCCGCGCCGCGTTCACGCCACCGTAGTTGCCGCTCCAGCGGTCCCACACAAGCAGCGTGCGGCCTACGTTCATCACCATCAGGTACGGCGGAGGCCCGTGCGCCACGTCCCCCGCGTAACCCTTGGCCTGGCCGTACGCGCGGCCCATCGCGCGCTCCTCGCCCACCTGGGCCGCGTCGGTGTGCTTGCCCTCAAGGATGAAGTGCCCCTGGCGGTACAGGTCGATGAAGTTGGTCGTGTCCTTCCCCGTCTTTCGGTCCGTGGTGGTAACCGGGTACTCGAACTCGTAGCCGGATCCGGCGGGCCACGGCGGCGCCACGTTCAGCGCCACGCACAGTTCCCTGGCGTAGGACTGGAAGTTGGCGCGCTCGCCCGCGGGAACGTTCTCCCACTTTTCGGCGAGGGCACGCAGTGCGAGGCTTTGTGGATGCACAGGGAGGGGGGCGGATGAGGATGATCAGGGCGGATGAAGCGGTGCCGGAGACGAACGGAACGCATCTGCACGGAACATACGACGGCACGGCGCGTCAGGCGATGGCCATGAGTGGGCAAGGGAAGAACGGCAGTAGGCCGGCCGCAGGCGCTGCCGGCGCTCTACCACTCGGCACGCCGCTCGCCAACCCAGGGACGGCCACAATCCACCTTGTACGTGCTGACGTCCTTCAGAAGGAAGTATTCCGTGCCGGCCACGGCGCCCGGACAGTCCACCGGCATCCGGCCCAGCTCGGACGCGTACATGAACTCGCCCCACGAGGTACGCCCGTCGTCGTTCCAGTCACGCTCGCGCCACGAGAACGGCGACACGGCCGCAATGGCCAGCAGGTATGCCGGCCACGGCAGCACGACCAGCGGAACCGCGATCAGGATACGCCGGGTGATCGCGGCTCTCCTGGAACCCGCCATCAGGGGGTGCGGACGAGGTTGGCCTGCAGCGTGACCGTCTGCACGTGGCAGCTGGCGTCGCGCACGCGGACGCGCTCCTGCTTCCACTGCTGGTAGCCGGGCTTGTCGATGGTCACGGTGTACGTCCCGGGCCGCTCCAGGGCGCCGAACAGCTCCAGGGTGTTCTCACTCAGGTCGGCCGGCTGCATGGGGTCGGCGTACGATCCGTCGGCAAGGACGCCCGTGGCCCCGGACGCAGCCGGCGCCTGCGTGGCGGCATCGCGCACCTGCACGACGATGGCCGGCTGCACGTCCGTGGTGCAGACGCCGGGATCCATGATGTCACAGCCGGAGAGGATGGCGGGGAGCAGCACCCCGCAGGCGAGCAGCGCAATCCGGTTCATTCGCGGTTCGTGGTGTGGGTGGAACGGTGACGACCGCTCCAAGAACGCGCGAACCCCGCCAATTGTGAACGTCGCCGGCCGGGTCGTGTCCCGGGCGGGTGAACCCGTGGCTGTAAGCGAAGAACCCCGCAAACTGCGCGGGGCCTGGACCGAACGGCGCCGCGGGTGTGCACAGGCCGGCGTGCGGCATGAGCCGTCCGCGCAGGCGGACATTACGTTTTTCCAGCCGCGAATTCATTCGCCCGGCGGGCCGCCGGCACGGGCCTCTCCCGGCGAACATGCCTTCAAGCACGGGTACGCGCCCGGCGAAACCCGGGAGCACCCAGCGCCTGTCCCGATTCCTCCCGTCACGCGTTGTTGCGAAACAGGTGGCCCACCTCCCTGCCCCTCATCCGCATCCGAAAACACCGAATGACCCGCCTTCGCCTTCTCGCGCCCCTCGCGCTGCTCGCCGTCGCGGCGGGATGCCCGCTCTTCCCCACCGTGCCCGCCCGCTCCGTCGGCGCCGACGTTTGGATCACCACCACCGGGCGCGGCGCGGCCGACTCAGCCGAGGTGAACGCCTCGTTCTTCTCGCTGGACCAGGGAGTGCGCATCACGTTCCGCAACGACACGCTCCGCGTGCAGGACGTGGCGGGCACGCGGGCCGGCGGCGGGCAAACGGCGTTCGTCGTCCGGGTGCCGCTGGACAGCGCGGCGATCGAGCAGGGGCTGCGGGTGCGGCTTCCCGAGCCGACGCCCGGCCCCGTGCCGGTTTCGGAGTTCACCATTGTCAACGCGGCGCGGCGCGGCAGCCCCTCGGTGACGCTCCGCGCCGGGCAGGACCTTCTGCTTCCCGTCGTCCGCGGCACGTCGGGAACGCTTCCGGCGCCGGAGGCCGAGGGCTGGGAGGCGTCGATCTCACGCGGAGGCAACGCCACCAGGATCTCCGGAAACGGGCCGCTCCCCTCACCCGTGCTCGTTCCGTGGGCGCTGATCCCCCAAGAGGGAACGGAGACGATGAAGGTACAGGTTTCCTCCTTCCGCATGTTCAGGGTGGAAACGCCGCCCGGTGCCGACGACCGCATGCTCACGCAGATCCACGCCAACGCAACGCTGGAGTGGTCCGTGCAAATCGTCCCCTGACCTCAGTAGAAGCGGACCGCGCATGGAGGTGATCCAGGGCAGGCCCCGGCGATTCTTCATCGGGACGATCGCTGTCATTCTGAGGGAGGCGCCGCGCGTAACCATCTTTCTCGCACGAACGCCTGTGCGCCGACCGAAGAATCTTTATCGGGAACGGGCGGCTTCTCGCGCGGAACCCAACGTAGCCGACAGGACCATGCGCCCATCGTAAAGATCCTTCGGTCGGCGCACAGCCCGTTGCGCGGCTGGACGGACAGGAGTGCGCGCCTCTCTCATACCGATTCTCAGAATCTCGTGTGCATTC
>DASQBH010000787.1:0-11745 GCA_035635315.1 Longimicrobium sp. | reverse complement strand
GGGGGCAACATCGGCACGGCGCTCAGCGAGCTGGCCATGCGCGAGCCGCAGCCGGCCTGGGCCGTCGTCGAATGCAGCTCGTTCCAGCTGGCGGGGATCGACCGCTTTACGCCGCGGATCGGCATCCTGACCAACCTGGCGCCGGACCACCTGGACTGGTACGACGGGGTGGAGAGCTACTACGCCGACAAGGCGCGCCTCTTCACCAACGCCTCCGCCGGCAGCCGGTGGATTTTGAACGCGGAGGACGAGCGCGCCCGCACGCTGATCGGCGACGCCCCGGGGACGCGCCTGTACTTTCGCGTCGAGTCCGCGCCGGCGTCGGAGGACGAGCTGGGCGGCTGGCTGTCGTCCGGCGAGCTGCTGATCCGCACGGAAGCGGGCCAGACGGAGCGGGTGGGGGACGCGGCTGATCTGAAGATCCTGGGCCCGCACAACGTCGCCAACGCGCTGGCGGCGTCGCTGGCGGCGCGGCTGGCGGGGGCGTCGATCGGCGGCATCGCCAGCGGGCTGCGCTCCTTCCAGGCGCCCGCGCACCGGCTGGAGCCCGTGGTGGAGAAGGACGGCGTGCTGTGGATCAACGACAGCAAGGCCACCAACATCGCCTCCACCCGCGTCGCGGTGCGCGGGATGACGCGGCCGACGATCCTGCTGCTGGGCGGCAAGCACAAGGGCGAGCCCTACACCGAGCTGCTGCCGGACCTGGAGGCCGGCAACGTGAAGGCGATCCTGGCGTACGGCGAGGCGGCGGAGATGATCGTCGCGGACCTGCGGGGGAAGGCGCCGGTGGAGCGGGTGGACGGGTCGTTCGACAACGTGGTGGATCGCGCGCGGCAGGTGGCGCGGCCGGGAGACGCGGTGCTGCTTTCCCCGGCGTGCAGCAGCTTCGACATGTTCAGGAACTACGAGGAGCGCGGAAAGCGCTTCGCGCAGCTGGCCCGGGAGGGCGCGTAGGATGACGAGCATCGCACTCGGATGGGGACGCAAGCGGCAGGCGGAGCCCGCGCAGCCCGTGGTGACGCCGCGGGAGCGTACGCCGTCTACGCCCGTCGCCGCCGCGCACGTGGACACGTGGGAGTCGCGGGCGCTGGTGGGGCTCACCGCCTTCGCCTTCGCCTTCGGGCTGATGGAGATGTACAGCGCCAGCTCGTTCCTGGCCGCGTCCGACGGGCAGCCCGGGCACTTCTACGCCCTCAAGCAGCTCACGGGCGGGATGACGGGCGCCGTGCTGGCCATCGCCATCTCCCGCGTGGACTACCGCCGCTGGCGCCTGCTCGCCTGGCCGATGCTCTGCGCGCTCACGCTGATGCTGGTGGTCGTGGTGATGCCGGGGACGGAGTCCATCGCGCCCCGCATCAACGGCGCCCGGCGGTGGCTGAACCTGGGGATCAGCATCCAGCCCTCGGAGTTCATGAAGATCGCCATCATCGCGTGGACGGCGGCGATGGCGGTAAAGAAGGCGGACCGGCTGCACTCCCTCAGCAAGGGGCTGATGCCCTTTCTGGTGGTCTGGCTGCCGATCGTGCTCCTGGTGCTCAAGCAGCCCAACATGAGCGCGGCGCTGCTGATCGTCCTTCTCGCCTCGCTGGTGCTGTTCGCGGGCGGGGCGCGCATCGGCCACTTCATCCTCCTGGGCCTGCTTGCGGTGCCGGTGCTGTGGAAGCTGATCCAGGGCGAGGGCTACCGCGCGCGCCGCATCGCCGCGTTCCTGGATCCCACGCACGACACCGGCGGGGTGAGCTACCAGATCCACCAGTCGCTCATCGCCATCGGCTCGGGCGGGGTGAGCGGCGTGGGCTTCGGGGAGAGCCGGCAGAAGTACGGCTTTCTGCCGGAGCCGCACAACGACTTCCTGTTCTCCATGATCGCGGAGGAGTGGGGGCTGCTGGGCATCCTCTTCGTCGTCGCCGTCTTCAGCGGCTTCCTCGTCGTCGGGTACCGCATCGCCGCGCGGGCGCCGGACCGCTTTGGCTACCTGTTGGCCATCGGGATGACCAACCTGATCGCCGTGAGCGCCTTTCTGCACATGGGCGTCGCGCTCGCCCTGCTGCCCACGACGGGCGTGGCGCTGCCGTTCATGTCGTACGGCCGCAGCGCGCTGCTGACCTCCTTTGCCGCGGTGGGGATACTGATGGCGATTGCGCGGGCGACGGGTCCGGAGCCGATTCGCGAGGTGGCCCGATGACGGCCCCGCGGGTGCTGTTCGCCGGCGGCGGCACGGGCGGGCACCTGTACCCCGCGCTGGCGCTGGGGGATGCCTTCAAGCGGCTGGATCCCGCGGCCGAGGTCTTCTTCGTCGGGGCGAAGCGCGGCGTGGAGGCGCGGGTGCTGCCGGAAAAGGGGGTGCCGCACCAGCTGCTGCCGCTGGAGCCGATCCGCCGCGCCAAGCCCTGGCAGAACTGGCGATTGATCCCCGCGATGGCGCAGTCGTTCGGCGGATTGGGCCACATCTTCCGCACCTTCAAGCCGAACCTGGTGGTCGGCACGGGCGGATACGCCAGCGGGCCCGCGGTGGCGTACGCGCTGCTGCGCGGCGTGCCCGCGGCGGTGCAGGAGCAGAACTCGTTTCCCGGCGTGGTCTCGCGGCTGGTCGCCGGCCGCGTGCGGCAGATCCACCTGGCGTTTCCCGAGGCGCGGCGCTACCTGAAGGCCGGCAAGCGCACGGAGATCTTCGAGTTCGGCAACCCGATCCGCCCGCCCGACTTCGGCGTGGACCGCACCGCGGCCCGCGCGAAGTTCGGGCTCGGCGGCGGCACCGTAGGCCTGGTGGTCGGCGGGTCGCAGGGGGCGCGAGCGGTGAACGAGGCGCTGCTGGCGGACCTGCGGGGCGTGGTGGAGCGGCGCGCCCCCAGCGTGGAGGGCTTCGAGATCCTGTGGGCGACAGGGACGGGCAACTTCGACCGCGTGCAGAGCGCGCTGGCCGACCTGGGCAGCCCCGCGTGGGTCAAGGCGGTGCCGTACATCGAGGACATGCCCAGCGCGCTGGCCTCGGCGGACTTCGCCATCAGCCGCGCCGGCGCCATGTCGCTGGCGGAGCTGTGCGCCTGGGGCGTGCCGATGATCCTGGTCCCGCTCCCGACGGCCGCGGCGAACCACCAGTTCCACAACGCCGTCGCCCTGGCCGAGGCCGGCGCCGCGGTGATGGTGGAGGAAAAGGAGCTGGGCGGCGGCCGCCTGTGGAGCGAGATGATGGGCGTGGCGAACGATGCGGCCAAGCGCGCAGCCCTCGCCGCGAAGGCCAAGGAGCGCGGCCAGCCCCACGCCGCCGACCTGATCGCCCGCGAGCTCGCCAGGTTGATCGCGTGAGCGACGCCTTCGAGTCGCTGGACGCCGAGCAGCGGCGCCGCGCGGAGGAGCTGGCGGAGAAGTTCCGCGAAGCCGGCGCCGAGGAGCCCGAGGGGTGGGCGGCGTCGGAGGTGGCGGAAGACATTCCGCAGCTGGCGCGCTTCCTCTTCCTCCGCTCCGTCTGGCGCAGCGCCGAGCAGTGGAAGCAGCCGCCCGAGGAGTGGTTCGCCGAGGTGGAGCCGCAGCCGGCCGACGAGGACGACGCGGCTGAGGAGGATGACGACACGCCCACGCTCGTCCGGGCGTCCGGCGACGATGCGGCGGATCAGGATGCGGACGGAGACCCGCCCTTTCTCGCGGCGGAGCAGGCGGTGCGGCGCATCCTGGCCGCGGGTGCGGACCCGGAGGACCTGAAGGAAGTGGCGCGCGCGATCTTCCTGCACACCGCGTTCGACGTGGTGGCGACGGTGGATGACGGCCACGATCCCGAGGCGGGGGAGGGGATGCCCGGCTGGCTGCTGACGGAGGTGGGCGGCGACCTGATGCTGACGGGCCGCGTGATCCCCGGCCTGCACGAGGACCTGCTGACCACGGAGCCGGAGGAGGCGGACGAGCAGGCGTGAGGGTGATTGGGCGCTTCGACAGGCACCGATCTGCGTCCGCGGGGCGCCCCCTCTCCCGGCCTCTCCCCCAAAAACCCCTGGGGGAGAGGTGACGCGCTCGACAAGTCTGTGGTGCGCGTTCGAATTCTCCCTCCCCCACGCAGTTTGTAGGGGAGGGCCGGGGAGGGGGGCGGCGTCGGCTCGCGCCCACGTTTGCCGGAGCGCGATCGAAGTTCAACCTCCCCCAGGGGTTTTGGGGGAGGTGCGAGCCTGAGCGAGCGGAGGGGGCGTACCTCGGAGCCTGCCGTGGACGGTGGAGGGACAGCGGTACGGCACGTGTGGGGCGCTGCGACAGGGTACGAGGATTCAGAGAGTAGATTCCTCGGTCGGCGCCTGGCTTCAGCGGCAGCCGACGGATGGAGTGATGCCTCCCTCGGAATGACAGATCCGGGTGGCTGGGGGAGAGACGGATGTTTGTCGCAGAAGGTAGCAGAAGAGGGCGCAAAACCGCGTCCGGGTGTTCTTTCTTCCACGTGGGGCCTGCGTTACATTGAGCACCGACTTCGACCTGGTTGAGCTGGCCAAGCGCGGCCCCGTGCACTTCATGGGGATCGGCGGGGCGGGCATGGCGCCGCTGGCGGAGATGGCGCTGCTGCAGGGCGCGCGCGTCACCGGCTGCGACTCGTCGCCCGGGCCCGCCACGCAGCTGCTGGAAAGCCGCGGGGCCGTCGTCTACCAGGGCCACGACCCGTCGCACGTCGCTGGGTGCTCGGCGCTCATCATGACCGCCGCCGTCCCCGCCGACCACCCGGAGCTGGCCGCCGCGCGCGCCGCCGGCATCCCGGTGCTCAAGCGGGCGCAGGCGCTGGGCGCCATCGTAAACCACGCCACCGTCGTCGGCATCGCGGGCACGCACGGCAAGACGACCACGACCACGCTCACCACGGGCGTGCTGGCCGCCGCCGGCCTGGAGCCCACCGGCTTCGTGGGCGCGCGGGTGCCCGCGTGGGGTGGCAACCTGCGGCGCGGCGGCGACAGCGTGTACGTGGTGGAGGCCGACGAGTACGACCGCTCGTTCCACCAGCTGCGCCCCACCGTGGCCGTGGTGACCACCCTCGAAGCCGACCACCTGGACATCTACGGCTCCCTGGACGCGGTCGAAGAGGCGTTCCGCATCTTCGTGGACAGCGTCCCCGCCGATGGGCTGATCGCCGGGTGCGCCGACGACCACGGCGCCGCGCGGCTGCTCAACACGCTCAAGGGCGGACCCGAGCGCATCGTCACCTACGGCGTGAGCGCGGGCGCCATGCTCCGCGCCGAGGACGTGACGGCCTCCGGCGGGGATTCGACCTTCGTCGTCCGCGAGCGGGGGACCGTGCTGGGCAAGGCGCACCTGGCCGCGCCGGGGCTGCACAACGTGCGCAACGCCCTGGCCGCCGTCGCCGTCGCGCGCCACTTCGGGGTCGCGTGGGACGCCATCGCCGAAGGGCTGGCCTCGTACCGCGGCGTCGACCGCCGCTTCGAGACGCTGGGCGAGGCCGAGGGCGTGCTGTTCGTGGACGACTACGCGCACCACCCCACCGAGGTGCAGGCGACCATCGCCGCCGCGCGCGCCGGGCACCCGGACCGCCGCCTGGTCCTCTGCTTTCAGCCGCACCTGTACTCGCGGACGCGGGATTTCGCCCGCGAGTTCGGCGCGGCGCTGGCGCAGGCGGACGTCCTGTTTCTCACGGACATCTACGCCGCGCGCGAACAGCCGATCGAAGGCGTGACGGGGGAGATGATCCTGGTCCATGCGCGCGAAGGCGGCGCCGACGTGCGCTACATCCATGACCGCGCGGACGTGGTGGATGCCGTCGCCTCCGAGCTGCGCCACGGCGACCTGTGCGTGACGATGGGCGCGGGAAACCTGGACGCCGCCGCCCGCGAGCTGCTGCAGCTGCTCACCGGCGCGAAGACCGGGGCCAGCCGATGAAGCGCCGCGGCCGCCTCGCGCTCCTCGGCCTGGTCGCCGCCGCGGCGGGATCGTCGCCGTTCTGGGCGCCGCCGGCGTTCCAGCGCGTGCCGCTGTTCGACGCCGACCGGGTGGAGGTCGCGGGGTCGCGGCTGCTGGCGCCGCACGAGGTGGTGGCCGCGTCGGGGATCCGCATCGGCGTGAGCGTGTGGACGGACCCGGCCGCGTGGGAGGCGGCGCTGGAGCGGCATCCCGTGATCGCCGAGGCCACCGTCGTCCGCCGCTTTCCGGCGACGCTGCGCATCCGCATCACCGAAAAGCGCCCGGCCGCCTTCGTTGCCGCCGGCACCCTGCGCCCCGCGACGGCGGACGGCGAGATCCTGCCGGTGGATCCCGCGCGCGTTCCCGTGGACCTGCCGCTGGCCGGCACCGCGCCCGACACCGCGACCCGCGTCCGCGACAAGGGGACGCTCCGCCTGCTGGCGGAAGCCGGCCGCCTGGCGGACGCCGACCCCGTGCTGATGGCGCGCGTCAGCGAGCTGCGCGCCGGCGCCGACGGTTCCACGCGGCTGGTGCTGGCGCATCCGCGGGCGGAGGTGCTCCTTCCCGCCGGCGCCGTGGAGCCGCGGCTCACGCAGCTTCGCGCCGCGCTGGCCGACGTCGCGGCGCGCGTGCCCGAGGGTGGGCGCGCGCAGGTGGACGCCCGCTTTGCCGACATGGTCGTCGTCCGGCTTCCGAAGCCCGTGCCGCCGGCGCCCGCGCCGCAACCCGTATCCTGACCCGCAGCCGTACGCAGACCGAATCCATGCGTCCCACCATCGTCGCAGGGCTGGACATCGGGTCGAGCAAGACCGCCGTGGTCATCGCGGAGGTCACGGGCGACGCCCCGCAGCGCGCGCAGGTCAAGATCCTGGGCGTGGGGCAGGCGCGCACCGGCGGCATCCGGCGCGAGATCGTCACCGACATCGAGGCCACCACCGAGTCCGTCCGCAAGGCCGTCAAGGAGGCCGAGCTGATGGCCGGAGTCACGGTGCAGAAGCTGTACACCGGCATCGCGGGCGAGCACATCCATGCCTGGCCGTCGACGGGCGTCGTCGCCGTCGGCCGCGGCCCGGGCGGGGACGGCGAGATCCGGCCGGGCGACGTGGACCGCGTGCAGGAGGTGGCGCGCGCCGTGGTCATCCCCGGCGACCGCGAGCTGATCCACGCCATCCCGCAGGAGTACATCGTCGACGCGCAGGGCGGCATCAGCGACCCGGTCGGCATGGCGGGGACGCGGCTGGAGGCGGAGGTCTTCATCGTCACCGGCAGCGCCACCGCCGGGCAGAACGTGCGCAAGGCCGTCACCCGCGCCGGCTACCAGGTAGCCGAGCTGGTCCTGGAGCCCCTCGCCTCCTCGCTCGCCGTGGTGACGGAGGACGAGAAGGAGATCGGCATCGCCCTCGTCGAGCTCGGTGGGGGAACGACGGACGTCTGCGTCTTTCACGAGCGCAAGATCCGCCACCTGACCTCGCTCCCCTGGGGCGGCGCGACGGTGACCAACGACATCGCCAAGGGGCTCTCGCTGCCGTACGCGGAGGCCGGAAGGGCGAAGGAGCGCTACGGGGTGGCGCGTGCGGACCTGGTGCGGCCGGACGAGACCTTCGAGATCCCGGGCGCCGCCGCGGGGCAGACGCGGCACGTCGCGCGCGAGCTGCTGGCGCACATCATCGAGCAGCGGATGGACGAGATCTTCGGCCTCGTCGCGGCGGAGCTGGACCGGGGCGGGTTCAGCGGCCAGCTGGGCGGCGGCATCGTCCTTACCGGCGGCGGGGCGAGCATGCAGGGGGTGCTGGAGCTGGCGGAGCGCGGCTTTGCGGCGCCGGTGCGCATCGGCGTGCCCGGCGAGGGGCTCGGCGGGCTTGCGGATTCCGTCCGGCGGCCCAAGTTTTCGACCGCTGCAGGACTCGCCGTGTACGGCTCGCGCCGCCTCGTTTCGGAAGCACCCGAAGGGAGCGCCATGTCCGGCGCTTCGGTCAACGGCGTCATCAAGTGGATGCGTGACTGGATCTCGGATTTCTTCTGAGCTCCACGCGGAATTTTCGTAATCCCGATCTGCCTTCTCAAACGCCCGTCCCCTCCCTGATGGAGGAGCCAGCGCACATGGTCTTCGAGTACGACGAGACGAGCACCCAGAACGCCCGCATGAAGGTGGTGGGCGTGGGCGGCGGCGGCGGAAACGCCGTCAACCGGATGATCGAGGAAGACCTGGAAGGGGTCGACTTCATCTCGGTGAACACCGACGCCCAGGTCCTCAAGCTTTCCAAGGCGGACGTCCGCATCCAGATCGGCCAGAAGCTCACCCGCGGACTGGGCGCCGGCGCGCGCCCCGAAGTGGGCGCCCAGGCGCTGGAAGAGAACCGCGACGAGATGCGCAAGGCGCTCGAAGGCGCGGACCTGGTCTTCATCACCGCCGGCATGGGCGGCGGCACCGGCACCGGCGCCGCGCCGCTCATCGCCGAGATGGCGCGGGAGATGGGTGCGCTCACCATCGCCATCGTCACCAAGCCCTTCATGTTCGAGGGCAAGAAGCGGATGAAGCAGGCCGAGCAGGGCCTGGCCGAGCTCAAGCGCGCCGCGGACACCATGATCGTCGTCCCCAACGAGCGGCTCCTCGCCGTCGTGGGCAAGGGGACGAGCTTCAAGGACGCGCTCAAGAAGGCGGACGAGGTGCTGCTGCACGCCACGCAGGGCATCTCCGACCTCATCCGCGTCACCGGCGAGGTGAACGTGGACTTCGCCGACGTGCGCACGGTGATGAGCAACCGCGGCGCGGCGCTCATGGGCACGGGCTTCGGCCGGGGCGAGAACCGGGCGATGGAGGCCGCGCAGGAGGCCATCAGCTCGCCGCTGCTGGACAACATCTCCATCAGCGGCGCGGCCGGCGTGCTCATCAACATCACCGGCGGAATGGACCTGGCGATCGACGAGGTCACGACGATCTCCTCCATCATCCAGGAGACCGCGGGCGACGACGCCGAGATCATCTTTGGCGCCGTGCACGACCCGTCGATGAAGGAAGAGGTGCGCGTCACCGTGATCGCCACCGGCTTCGACCGCTCCGCGCCCGTCGTGGACCGGGTGGAGCGGATGGACAACGTGATCCGCGCCGACTTCCGCGGCGGGATGCGCACCGGCACCGGCGGCGCCGACATCGCGGGCACCCGCACCGCCTACCCGCCGCAGCCGGCGTTCGGCGGCCGCGACGCGCGGGTGGAGCCGCGCCCCGAGCCGCTGCGCCCCGAGCCCCGCGCCGCCGAGCCGCGGCCGGAGCCGGTGCAGCCGGCGGGGGGCACGCCGGTGCACAAGTTCCCGGTTCGCCCCGAGCCCAAGGTGCCGAGCGACCTGGAGATCCCCACCTTCATCCGCCGGCAGATGGACTGACCACCCGGGCCCTCCCCGCCTCCTCCGCGAGACGGGGAGGGCCTTCGTTGTGCCCCGCGCCGCGAGCTCACCCGCGGCCGGGTGTTGAAAGCCGCAAATCAGAGAAGAGGAGGCCGGATGGCCAGACCCTATCGCATTCTTGCCGTGGGCGCGCTCTGCGCTGTTGGAGCAACCGTCGGTGTGCAGCGCTTCGCCGAGAAGCGCGGCGTGCAGGATGCCGACACCCCGCCGAAGCTGCTGGCCGCCCTGCGCGCCGGCCCCGTGGACGTGGCGTTCGCCGACACCCTGCGCAACGGCGAAACGCTCTCCGGCCTGCTGGCCCGCACGAAGCTCGATGCCGAGGCGGCGAAGGCGCTGCTGCAGGAGCTGAGCGAAGTCGCGGACCCGCGCTCCATCCGCCCCGGCCTGGTGGTCCAGTACCGCATGGCGGTGAACGACGGCCACGTGCGGGGGATGAGCACCACGCTGGACGCGGACCGCTCCCTCGCCTTTCGCCGCGCGGGCGCGGCGTGGGAGGCGGAGGTCAAGGAGGTGCCGGTCCGCGCGGACACGGCCGTGCTGGCGGGGACCGTGCGCCAGTCGCTGTACCAGGCGCTGATGGACGGCGAGGGCGACGTCCCGCGCGCCGAGCGCCAGGCCGTCGCCGACATCCTGGCCGACCGCATCTTCGCCTGGAAGATCGACTTCTCGCGCGACCTGCAGCCGGGCGACACCTACCGCATCCTCTACGAGCGGATGGTGCGTCCCGACGGTACCGCGCGCACGTCAAAGGTGCTGGCCGTGCAGTTCAGCATCGGCGGCGCGCAGCACGACGCCTACCTGTTCGCCGTGGACGGCGGCGAGGACTACTACGACGGCGAGGGCGAGTCGCTGCGCCGCGCCTTCCTCCGCGCGCCGCTGGAGTTCCGCCGCATCAGCTCCGCGTATTCCACGGGCCGCTTCCACCCCATCCTGCGCCGCGTGCGTGCCCACCACGGCATCGACTACGCGGCCTCGTCCGGCACGCCGATCCGCGCCGTGGGCGACGGGGTGATCCAGAAGGCCGGCTGGGGCGGGGGATACGGCAACGTGGTGGAGATCCGCCACCAGCGCGGCTACTCCAGCCGCTATGCGCACATGCGCGGCTTCGCGAGCGGCGTCCGCCCCGGCACCCGCGTGCGGCAGGGGCAGGTGATCGGCTACGTGGGGACGACGGGGCTGTCGACGGGGCCGCACCTGCACTACGAGTTCCACATGGCCGGCCGCCCGGTGAACCCGACGTCGATCCGCTACCTGACCGGCGACCCGGTCCCCGGCGGCGCCCGCGGCCGCTTCCGCGCCCAGCGCGACGCCCGCATCGCCGTGATGGAGCGTGCCGGCGGCCCCCTGCTCGCCGCCAACCCGCGCGCCGACACCGCGAAGACGAAGCAGCGTGGCTGAGGATGTGAATCGATCCGGCCGCTTCGCCCTGTATCCCGCCATCGACCTGCGCCGCGGGCGCTGCGTGCGGCTGGAGAAGGGGCGGGCGGACCGCGAGACGGTCTACGGCGGCGATCCCCACGGGGTCGCCGCCGGTTTCGTCGCCGCGGGCGCGCGCTGGATCCACGTGGTGGACCTGGATGCCGCGTTCGGCGACGGCAGCAACCGCGCGCTCATCCGCGACCTCGCCTCCACGATCGGCGTGCACGTGCAGACGGGCGGCGGGTTGCGCACGGAGGAGGACCTGGCGGAGGTGCTGGATTCCGGCGTGGCGCGCGCGGTGATCGGCACGGCGGCCATCGAGAACCCGGAACTGGTCCGCCGCGCCGTGGAGCGCTGGGGCGCGGAGCGGATCGCGGTGGGGCTGGACGCCCGCGGGCGGCGGCCGGCGGCGCGGGGCTGGACGGAGGAGAGCGGAACGGACCTGTTCGACCTCGCCCGCTCGCTGGTGGACCTGGGCGTGCGCACCATCATCCACACCGACATCGAGCGCGACGGGATGATGATGGGGCCCAACCTGGAGCTCTCCGCCGAGCTCGCCGCCCACTCCGGTGCGGAAGTGATCGTCTCCGGAGGGATGCGGGGGATGGAGGACGTGCACGCCGTCACCGAGCTGGCGCGAGAGGGGCGGGGGATCGCCGGCGCCATCATCGGCAAGGCGATCTACGAGGGCGCGCTGGACCTGCCCGCCGCGCTGCAGGCGGTGGGCTGATGCCGCGCATCATCATCCACCGCGTCCGCCCCACCGTCAGCGCGCACTCGCTCGCGCAGACGGTTCAGCAGTACACCGGCCTGCCGCTCCCCGAGGCGCAGCGGGTGGTGGACCGCGCCCGCGCCGGCGAGCGCGTGGAGATCGAGATGGATGACGAATACGCCGCCTACGACCTCGCCACCCTCCTCACCGACCTCGGCGCCACGGCGGAAGTAGACGAGTCGCTGTAGCCCGCCATCATCCGTCGAACACAGATGAGCCGCACCTCCGCCGGGGGTGCGGCTTTCGTTTGTGCGCCTTCCATCCGCAAT
>DASQBH010000786.1:0-3501 GCA_035635315.1 Longimicrobium sp. | reverse complement strand
AGATTGGGTTTCATACGGAGCAACGGAGGAACGGAGATCATGCTCCCTCTCCGTTGCTCCGTGTGCAAATTCGTTTGTTCTTCGTCAGAATCACGGCTCGCCGATCCGTTCCATCTGCACACCCACAGATGACGGAGGAACGGATGCACAACCCTCCCGGCCGCACGCGCGACGAGCTCGCGTCGTCCATCAACGTCACGCCCATGGTGGACGTGATGCTGGTGCTGCTCATCATCTTCATGGTCGTCACCGTCACGCTGCCGTACACGGCGCAGCTGCCGCGCGCCCGCGCCGCCGCCCCCGCCGCGGAAGACCGCGTGACGCTGGGGATCGACGTCCACGGCGCGTACTGGCTGGACCGCAGCCCGGTGCCGGCGCCGGAGCTGCCGGCGCGCCTGGCGGCTGCCTACGCGCGGCGCTCCGAAGACCACGTGCTCTACCTCAAGGCGGACCACGGCGTGCCCTACGCGACCGTGCTGACGGCGGTGGATGCGGCACGCGGCGCGGGTGTGCGGCGCCTGGGGGTGATCACGGAGCAGGTACGGCAGGATTGACGGATCCGGCAAACGCGGCGGGTCGATTCACGCAGACGCGAGGAGGCGGCGATGGCGATGACGATCGAGGGGCGCAGGGGCGGCAGCATCGGGGAGATCAACATGACGCCCATGATCGACGTGCTGCTGGTGCTGCTGATCATCTTCATGGTGGTGCAGGAGGGGCTGCAGGCCGGGCTGAGCGTACAGGTGCCGCCGCCGCCGGACGGAAAGCCCGTTCCGGTACAGACCGGCAACCTGGTGCTGGAGCTGGAGCCCGGCGGGCGCTACCTGCTAAACCGCCAGCCCGTGGCGCGCGAGCGGCTGGCGCAGGAGCTGGGTGAGGTGTTCGCGCCGCGGACGCGCAAGGTGCTCTTTGTCCGCGGCGCCGAGTCGCTGCCGTACGGCGAGGTGATCGCCGCGGTGGACGCGAGCCGGGAGGCGGGAGTGCAGGTGGTGGGGCTGGTGCCGCGGAAAGGGTCGTAGCCGACGCGGTGGATGAAAACGCGAGGACGCGGAGACCGTCTGGTCTCCGCGTCCTCGTTTCATCGGCCTTGACCGGGAGCGGGCGCTCGCCGGGCTTCAGGGGATGATGTCGAGCGTCTCCGCCTCGAACTCACCCTGGGTAAACTGCCAGGTGCCGCGCGGGCCCTCCAGCGTCAGCTCCACGGTGCCCGCCAGGTTGTCCGGTTCCAGGGTGGACTCGCGAAGGGTCAGGGTTCCCGACGTGGCGGCGGCGGTGTAAACGACGACGTCCCCTCCGACAACCTCCTCGTACCGGCTGGGTGATGTGGACACGCCAGCCGTGACGACGGCGTAGGTTTCGATCACCGTCTTTGCCGCCACGATCGTCAGCCACTGCTCGGTCCGGACGTTTCTGCGCTGCGACATGATGTACAGGGTGTCGCGATACATGTGCGCTTGCGCGGTCCCGCGCCAGACGTCGCCCTCGATCCAGCCAAAGAGCAGGCCCTCGCGGCTTTCCTCCGTGGAGCTTTCGCAGCCGCCGGAGGTGATCAGGATACCGAGCAGGGCAAGGATGGTGAATCGCTTCATGGTGTGACGTCGCGTATGCGTGGGTTGATCAGTCGGCAGGATGCCCGGAGAACGCGCGCGGAGGGCGGGTTGGGACACGCCGGCTACCAGTCCATCCCGGCGGAGACCAGGATGCCGAGGTTCGGGCTGAAGTCCGTGTATCCCTTCACCACCTCCGCCAGCAGCCAGCGCCGCCCACCCGCGCGCACGCCCAGCCGCACCTCGCCCAGCGACTCGTTGCCGCGGATCTCGCTGTGCCCCGTCCCCACCTGCTGGCCCAGGACGGTGAGCATCGGCTGGATGGCGCCGGCGGCGTACTCGGCGCGCAGGGCGTAGATCAGCAGGTCGTCCTGCTCGAACCGCTGCTCCCGCGTGCCGAAGATGCCGATCCCCGCCTCGCCCTGCAGGGCCACGCGCCCGCGCGTCGTCCGCCCGCCGAGCGTGGCGAAGAAATCGGTGGCGTCGCGGTCCAGCCCCACGGTGTTGTCCGTCGTGGGCAGCCGCGCGCCGAAGCGCAGGGCGGCGGCCACGGGCGCGCCCTCGTTGGTCAGGCGGACGGTGGTGAGCACGCGGTAGTCGCCGGCGTCGCGGCGCGTCCCGTCGTCATCCGCCTCCACCTCCGGCTCCGCGGGCGCAAAGCGCGACTCCTCGTCCAGGACGCGCTGCACGGTGCCGCCGGCCTCCAGGACGACGCGTCCGGTCCGCCAGAACGCGCGGAAGTTGCCCGCCTCCACCAGCGTGCCCTCCGTCCCCGCCAGCGAGGCGCGCTGGTCCCGCAGCCACCCCGCCCCCACCTGCGCCGACACCGTCCTTCCCTGATCGAACATCCGCCACTCGAACGGCTCCAGCGGCCGCAGTTGCGCGTCGGCGGCGGACGGGAGGGAGACGACAGTGATGGTCGTGAGAGCAAGGAATCCGCGACGCGTCACTGCAGCGCCTCCGCCAGTGACTCGAACAGCCGCGCGCAGTGTGGGGCACGAGCACGAACCCGCTCCGGATCGAGGTTCTCCAGGATCAGCGGAGCGTGCTGCGTTTTGTGATACTCGCCCTTCTGTGTCTTGCTGGTCGATGCCTTCAGTGCTGCGAAGACGGCTTTCTTATCGACCTCTTCTACGTTTTCGCGCGCCGGGATCTGCTTCGCTCCGAGCTGGGGCCCGTAGAACTCTTTGAGTGCTTGCGGATCTGCCAGGAACCACGATTCCATCACCTGCGCCATCAGTTGGCACTGCTCGTCCGTCGCAATCGACAGGTCCCAGGGCTCGCGCTCAGCCAGGTGGGCGCGCGGCGAGCCGGCGACGGGCTGCTCCGCGTCCACCAGCAGGAACACGTTCGCGTCGGGATAGTTCTTTACGCCCTGCTGAAAGGCTTTGAAGGTATCGTCCCGCGATCCGCACAGGATCAGATTCCAACTCGCCCGCCGTTGCCTGGCCGCGTCGCGCGGTGCAGCGAGGAACTTGCTGAACGCCTCGCGCATGCGCGCCTTGCTGAACGGATCGCCGCCGCCCTCGATGTAGATGCGGATGGCGCTCACCAGCGGTTCCCCCCGATCTCGCCCATCCGCCAGATCTCGCCCAACGAGTACTTCTCCAGCCACTCGCGCAGGGGCTCCGCTTCAAGCCGCTTCATCGTCGTGCCATCAGGCGTCGCCTCGCAGACAAGGATGCTCTCTGGCACGTCCGAGAGCGCGGATACCAGCGTATCAGAGTGCGTTGTGACGAACAGTTGCGTGCGCTCGGATGCCTTCCGCAGCAACTCCGCGACTGTCGGCAGAATGTCTGGATGCAGCCCCAACTCGGGCTCCTCAATCCCAATCACGGGCGGCGGTGAAGGATGACACAGGATGGCTAGCAGGCAGAGATAGCGCAGCGTGCCGTCGGACAGGCGGGTAGACGGAATCAGCCGTCCGCCTTCCTCCTCGATGTACAACTGGAGT
>DASQBH010000785.1:0-2378 GCA_035635315.1 Longimicrobium sp. | reverse complement strand
ACCCGGGGTGGAGCCCGGACGGCACCCGTCTGGTGTACACCAGCAACGCCACGGGCGCGGGCGACCTGTACATGCTGCGCCTTTCCGACGGGCAGGTCACGCGCCTTACCTCGGGCCCGCAAGCGGAGTCGTACGCCACCTGGACGCCCAACGGGCGCATCGTCTACCTGGCGTTCCTGTCGGGCGGGGCCACCGAGCTGCGCTGGCTGAACCCGGACCTCCCCGGGAGCGGAGGGTCGATCCCGGCGCCGGGCGCGCCCAGCCGGCCGCACGCCGTGTTTTGACGAAGGCAGCTTGACAGGACGGGTTTTTTTGGCGAAATTACCCGTCTTGTGTTGTAATCGCGGGTAATCCCCGTCCGTGTAACGGAGTTCAGACGAACATGTACGCCATCATCCGCACCGGCGGCAAGCAGTTCCGGGCCGAGCCGGGCAAGACGCTTCGCATTCCGTCCGTCGACACGCCGGCCGGCGAGACGCTTCGCTTCGAGGACGTGCTCCTTGGGGCCGACGGCGACACGGTCAAGATCGGCGCGCCCGGAGTGTCCGGTGCGTCGGTGACGGCCGAGGTCGTGCGCCACGGCAAGGGCGAGAAGATCATCATCTTCAAGCACAAGCGGCGCAAGAACTACCGCCGCAAGCAGGGACACCGCCAGAAGTTCACTGAGGTTCGCGTCGGCGAGATCAACCTCGGCTAAAGGAGAGCAGCCATGGCACACAAGAAGGGCGGCGGCTCGACCCGCAACGGGCGCGACTCGAACGCGCAGCGTCTGGGGGTCAAGCGCTACGGTGGCGAGCGGGTGCTCGCCGGCAACATCCTGATCCGTCAGCGCGGCACCAGGTTCCATCCTGGCGCCAACGTGGGCATCGGCAGCGACGACACGCTGTTCGCCCTCGTCGACGGCCAGGTGGAGTTCGGCCGCAAGGACAAGAAGCGCAAGAACGTTTCGGTGATCCCGTTCGAGCCGGTGGAAGTGGTGGTCGACATCGCCGCCGACTGACGCCCGCTTCGGGAGATCGTCCGAGAGCCGCCCCGGCACCTGCTGCCGGGGCGGCTCTTTCGTTTGTGCCGAATCCGTCTTCGGAGGTCGGAATCATCACGCGGAGGACGCAGAGGAGAACGAGGGGGCGCGGATGAACGGCTCTGTTCGCGCCCTCGCTTCCGTCCTCCGCGTGACACCCGCTGATCCCGACGCGCACACCAGTGTCGAAGCACGGTTCGGGATTATCCGCATCCACTCCCGGCGAGAATCCTGCATACGTTCAGGGGCTCAAAGCCGATTTCTGTCACGGTATCACAACCCGAGGAGTCATGGCCGTTCCGTCGTCCGCGCCCGTTCCGCAGCCTTCGTCCCCGTCCGCCTGGCCTCCCAGGACCGCCGCGGACTTTTCGCGCATCGGCAGCCTGCCGGCGTACGTGTTCGCGCAGGTGAACGCCGAAAAGGCGGAGCGCATCGCCGCGGGCGAGGACGTGATCGACCTGGGGATGGGAAACCCCGACCTGGGGACGCCGGGGCACATCGTGGAGGAGATGGTGGTGCACGCGCGCGACAAGACGCACCACCGCTACAGCGCGTCGCGGGGCATCTACGGCCTGCGCGAGGGGATGGCGGAGCACTACCGCACGCGCTACGGGGTGGAACTGGACCCGGAGACCGAGGTGGTGGTGACCATCGGCGCCAAGGAGGGGATCGCGCACCTGATGCTGGCCATCCTGGAGCCCGGCGACACGATCATCCTTCCCTCGCCCGCCTACCCCATCCACAGCTACGCCCCGGGCTTCGCGGGCGGCGGCGTGATCCCCATCCCGCTGGAGGGCGACGGCGAGGGGTACGTGCGCGGCGATGCCCTGCTGGAGGCGGTGGAGGCGGCGTGCCGGACGGCGGCGCGGCCCCCGAAGGCGCTCCTTCTCTCCTTCCCCAACAACCCGACCACGCTGCAGGCGCCGCCGGGGTTCTTCGAGCGGGCGGTGGAGGTGTGCCGCCGCAACCGGCTGCTGCTGATCCACGACTTCGCCTACGCGGACTTCGGCTTTGGCGAGGAGCCGCCCAGCGTGCTGCAGGTGCCGGGGGCAAAGGAGATCGCGGTGGAGTTCTTCTCCATGTCCAAGTCGTACTGCATGGCGGGGTGGCGCGTGGGCTTCTGCCTGGGCAACCCGGCGATGGTGGGCGCGCTGACGCGCATCAAGAGCTACCTGGACTACGGGATCTTTCAGCCGATCCAGATCGCCGCGGCGCACGCGCTGCAGGCGGGGCAGGAGTGCGTCGCCGAGACCCGGGAGACGTACCGCGCCCGCGCCGCGGCGCTGGTCGAGGGGCTGCAGGGGGCGGGATGGGACGTCCCCGTGCCGCGGGCCACGATGTTCATCTGGGCGCCGAT
>DASQBH010000784.1:0-4269 GCA_035635315.1 Longimicrobium sp. | reverse complement strand
CTGCTGCGGCTGCGGGAGTTCTTCGAGACCTCGGTCGCCTTTCCCCGCCTGGCGGGCGTGGAGGTGGACGAGATCCAGCCCGGCCGCGCCGTCTTTCACCTGGACGTGGGCGAGCAGCACCTGAACGGCTCCGGCGCGGTGCACGGCGGCGTGCACGCCACGATCATGGACAGCGCCATGGCCGTGGCGCTGATCGCGCTGGGGCTGCGCGTCTCCACCACGCAGATGACCGTCCACTACCTGGGCCCGGTGACGGGGACGCGCATCACCTGCACCGCCCAGCTTACCCACCGCACCCGCCGCACCGCCCTTGCCGAGGCCCGCATCCACGACGGCGACACCCTGATCGCCCTGGCCACCGCCTCGTTCCACATCGTACAGGACGGCACCTGAAAACGATACGCCTCACACGGAGTCAACGGAGTTTTCTCGTGCATCCCCTCGACTACCTTGCCGAATTCCAGGTAGATGGAGGGAACGCCGCGAGAAAACTCTGCTGACTCTGCTAACTCTGTGTGAGAAAATGCCCTGAAAGCTTTGGGGATGCGCGAGTCCGGCGGAAACGGCACGAGAGAACTCCGTTAACTCCGTTGACTCCGTGTGAGATGTAATCCGTAAGACTCAGCCGAAACCAGGAACTCCGCTCAGTACTCGATTCCGCCGACGCTCCGGCCCCGTTCGAGGTCGGGATGGCCGGGGAGCGCGGGCATCTGGATCGGGCCGCCGGCGGTGCTCAGGGCCAGGAACTCGGGAAGCAGGCCGCACTCCGCGTCGTAGTCCTCGTCAGTATCAACGCCACGCGGGTCGTCCAGCACCGCGAGCAGCGCCTCCACCACGCGCGGATCGAACTGCGTTCCCGCGCCGGCGATGAGCTCGGCGCGGGCGTGGGCGTCGGTGTACGCCTCCTTGTAGCTGCGCCGCGTCACCATGGCGCAGTACGCGTCCACCGCCGCCACGATGCGCGCCGCCATGGGGATCTGCTCCCCGCACAGCCCGTCGGGGTAGCCGCGCCCGTCGTACCACTCGTGGTGGTGCAGGACGATGTCGGCCACCGGGCCCAGCGCGGGAACGGCCAGCAGCAGGTCGTGCCCCACGCGCACGTGCGCCCGCATCAGCTCCCGCTCCTCCGGCAGCAGCGGGCCGGGCTTGTTCAGCACGCCGTCGCTCACCGCGATCTTTCCCACGTCGTGCAGGAGCGCGGAGTAGCACACCACCGCCTGCTCGTACGCGGGCAGCCCCAGCCGCTCGCTCACCAGCCGCGCGTAGCGCGACGCCATCTCGCAGTGGCCGTGCGTGTACGGGTCCTTGGCCTCCACCGCGTCGGCCAGCATGCTCACCGTGGCCAGGTAGGCGCGCTGCAGCTCCCGCTCCAGCCGCCGGTTGCGCACCGCCACCGCCGCCTGGTCGCCGATGCTGAGCAGCGAGTCTGCGTCGTGCCGGTCGAACTCGCCCTCCGCCCGGTCCGCGGCGATGATCACGCCGTCCAGGTCCGCCATCAGCACCACCGGCGCCGCCATGAAGTTGCGAAAGCGCTCGTCCGGGCCCGGGGCGGGGAGCTGCGGATTGGTCTCGGCGGGGTTGCAGATCATCGTGTCGCCGCCCTCCAGCACCTGGCGGCAGATGGCGGCCAGGAACGGCGACGGCGCGGCCGAGTCCACGTCCACGCCCACCGTGGCGCGCACGCGCAGGCGCTCGCCGGGGTGCCGCGCGGTCACGTAGATGCCGCGCGTGGCCTCGGTGATGGTGAGGCACGCCTGCAGGATGAGCTCGTAGACGTCGCCGCTGAACAGGGAGCCGTGGATCTGGCGCAGCGAGCGGTCCAGGCACTCGGCGCGCTTGCGCTGGCGCTCGGCCGCCACGCGCTGCGCGTTCATCTCGGTGAACAGCTCCATCTCGCGGGCGCGCCACGCCTCGCGCGCGGTGCGGTACGACCGCGCCGTGAGCTCCAGCTGCTGCAGCACCGGGTCGTCCGCCGCGCCCGCAGATCCGCCTGCCGCCACGATCTCCGCCATCTGACCCTCCGCCGAAGCGCTTCCGTCGCCCGCCCACGGCCCCTCCGCACCCGCGCGACTGTTACACGACGCCGGATCAGGAATCGTACCGCGGCACGGGCAACGCGCGGCGGTGGCGGAATGGGAGCGGGGACGCACCCGGCTCGCTCCTCGTCTCATCTCTGCGCCTGGCAGGGTTGGGTGCGAGCGGCGGGCGCCCCCCTCCCCGGCCCTCCCCCACAAACTGCGTGGGGGAGGGAGAACGGCAGAATGTCTGCGCCTCGCGATCGAATTCTCCCCTCTCCGTGAGGAACGAACGGGGAGGGGCCGGGGGAGGGGCACCCCGCGGACGCAGCGCGATGCCCGCCGCAGCGCGATCGAATTCTCCCCTCTCCACGAGGAACGAGCGGGGCGGAGCCGGGGAGGGGCCCCGCCGCAGCGGGAGCCCCTCCCTCGCTCACCGCCCTCCGTCCGCGGGAGGCGTGCGCGTCACCAGGCGGACGTGTACACGTATCCCGTGGTCCCCACCAGCGTGTAGCCGGCTCCCTGCAGACTCGTCACCTCGCTGGAGCTGATGGTGTAGATGTCGTCCGGGATGCTGGACTTGTACAGGCGGTAGAGCGGCACCGTGCCGGTGAGCTGGCTGGTGGCGATGTATCCGCGGATCCCCTCGTGGGTCGCCCCCTCGCAGTTGGAGGCGGTGGTGAGCAGCGAGTTGGTGCCCGACAGGCAGCGGTACAGCGCCGTGTACCCGCTCGCCGGCTGGGACTCCAGGTAGAAGTAGTTCTGCGTCTCCGGCCAGTAGCCCACCCACGCCTGCTCGTACGGGAACCACCCGTACATGCGGTCGCCCGTGGAGGAGTTGTAGTGCCGGTGGATGGGCCAGCGGCCAAAGATGGCGTGCAGCAGCAGGTTGGGCGATCCCGAGCCCAGGCTGGATAATTTTCCGGACGAGGCGTTGCCCAGCACCGCCGTGTTCACGGCCGAGGGAGTGGCGCTGGAAAGGGCCTGCAGGTACAGCGCCGCCGCCCCCGCCACGTACGGTGCCGCCATCGACGTTCCCGACTCCAGCGAGTCGATGTTGCTGATCCACGCCGAGCGGATGTCCTTGCCGGGCGCGTACAGGTCCACGCAGGTGCCGTAGTTGGAGAACGACGCCTGCACGTCGGCCGAGTCGCTGGCGGCCACGGTGAGCGCCCCCGACACGCGCGCCGGCGAGTAGCTGCACGCGTCGCCGGAGTTGTTGCCCGCCGCCACCACCGCCACCACGCCCGCCGAGATCATGTTGATGACGGCGGTGTCGGCCGCTGCGTAGCCGCCGCCCGACAGCGACATGTTGGCCACCGCCCTGGTCGCGTGGTTGCTGCTCACCCAGTCCACGCCCTCGATGAAGTCTGCCCACTGGCCGTTGCCGTAGCAGTCCAGCACCCGCACCGCCACCAGGGTGGCCGCCTTGGCCACACCCCAGGCCTCTCCCGCGGCAATGCCGGCCACGTGGGTGCCGTGCCCGTTGCAGTCCTGCCCGTTTCCGCCCAGCGCGTCGTACCCCACCGACGCGCGGCTGCCAAAGTCGCCGTGCCCGGTCTGGATCCCCGTGTCCAGCACGTAGATGGTGACGCCCGAGCCCGTGCGGTTGAACTTGATGATGTCGTCCAGCGGCCGGTCGCGCTGGCTTACCCGGTCCTGCCCCCAGAACGCGCCCAGAGGCCACTGCGCCACGCGGATCACCTCGTCCTGCGCCACGTACTTCACGCGCGGATTGCGCCCCAGCGCCTCTGCCGCGGCGGGCGAAAAGGTGCCTGAAAAGCCCCGCAGCGCGTGCTCGTACGTGTGGCGGATCTTTCCGCCGTGCGCCGCCGCCAGCCGCCGCGCCAGGCCGGGCGCGTCCGCCACGTCGTCGTGAAAGACCACGACGTACTGGTTGGGGATCTTCGTCCCCGCCTGCCGCGACAGCGCCGCCCGCGCGTCGTCCCCGGCGGGCGCGGCCGTGGGATCGTCCGCGCATGCGGCCAGCGCTGCCGCCAGCAGTGCCGTGGCGAGCGCCTGCGTAAGTCGAATGCTCATGTGGCCTGACCTCCGTTCGCCCCGCGTGGAGACGTCCCCGTCCCCCGCGCGGGTGCGGAAACGGACCGGGGCTGCGGCATCGCGCCGCACGTGCCGGAGGCAATGCGTCCGCCACCGGTAAGGCTCGTAACAAGCGGTACCGTATATCCTCTGCTTGGAAAGCCTTTTGAATCGAATCGGGAAGCTACTCTCGCTCAGGCCGGAATTCCCGCAT
>DASQBH010000783.1:0-3151 GCA_035635315.1 Longimicrobium sp. | reverse complement strand
GCCTCGGTGTCTTCCAGCAGGTCGGCGGGGAGCTCGTGGTACCGCATGCCTTCCCCGCTTTCGAAGGGGCGAAAGCGGCTCGCCCCCACGGCCTCGAAGTCGGGGCGGTTGGTGTCGTCGGTCTTGAGGTAGAGCGTGTCGTTGTCCATCAGCGCGAAGAAGAAGCCGTTGGAGTACACGCCCACGCCGCCGAACATGGCGCGCGAGGTGACCGGGGCCACGCGCCCCAGCTGCTCCAGCACGAACTCGCGGTACTCGGGGGTGACGGCCATGGCGATCAGCTCCGGCGTGCGGGGCGGCTCCAGAAGTACGCGTAGCGGGTGCGCGGGTCCACGGCCAGGTAGCCGCGGTCCGGGCCCGACGCGATCTCGTACACGTGCAGGTAGCCGCCCTGCGTCCCCGACAGCGTGCGCGAGGTGATGGGGAACCACTCGGTCCACCCGGGCGCCGGCACCAGCACCTTTTCCACCTCGGCGCGCGGCATCCGCCGCATCCCCCGGGTGATGGTGGGGATGTCGGACTCCACGAAGGTAAAACGGACAAAGCGCTGGCCGCTGTCGCGGTTGTTGCGCGCGTGGATCTCCGTGGCCGTCGCGGGGACAAAGGTGGGCACGTCGCCGCGCTCCACCGCCTGCGCGGTGACGGCCTGGGCGTGGGTGGCGTAGAACTGCTCCGGCTGCGCAACGCGCCGGTAGGTCATGGGGATCGCCACCAGGATGGCCATCACCACCGCGACGACGGCCATCGTCTTGAGGTTCTTGCGGCGCACGGCCGGATCGTACGGGTCCGGCCCCAGCGGGCCGGGAAAGTCTCTATCGGTCACGGAGATCGAATGCTCTGGTTGTGAAATGGCGGTGCCCCTCCCCCCGGCCCCCTCCCCGTTCGTTCCTCACGGAGAGGGGGAGGGTCGACGCGGATGCTCCGGTGCGCTTCGGCAGGCTCCGAGGTGCGCCCCCTCCGCTCGCCCAGGCTCGCACCTCTCCCAAAACTGCTGGGGGAGGTTGACGCTTCGGAAGATCCGGTGCGCTCCGGCAGGCTCCGAGGTGCGCCCCCTCCGCTCGCCTAGGCTCGCACCTCCCTCAAAACTGCTGGGGGAGGTTGGTGCGCTTCGAAAGACATCGAACTGCGCCCGGATGCTCGTTCGCGGCACCAAGATACGCATCCATCCCGCGCGTCGCGAGCAGGCACGCAAAAGCGCCGGCGGGAAAGATCCCCGGCCGGCGCCACCATCACACCATCACACGTTCACCGCCTACTCCGCTTCCCGCACCCGCGAGCAGTCATCCCGGTCCGGTGAGGGGGCGCGGGCGTTCAGCAGCTCGGTGACGGCCATCCCGCGGCGGTAGCCGCCCAGGTGGCCCCAGCGGCCCTCGTCCGTAAGGTCCACGCGCACGGTGACGAAGATGGTGCCCCAGTCCCCCTCCACCAGGTCGGCGTAGGCGCGCATCATGGGGCCGGGGTTGTTGACCCACCACTTTCCCTGCTCGCCGCAGGCCTGGAACGACTGCTCCTCCCAGGCCACGGTGTAGTAGCCGGAGACCACCCTCTCATTGGCAGGCGCGGCGCCGCCGGAGGAAAAGAGCGAGAGGAGCGGAAGGAACAGGTTGCGCAGGCGCATCTTTTTGTCATCCAACGGGTTGCCGTCATCCCCAGCACCCCCTTGGAACCCCGATCCCGGCGAATGGTTGCCTGTCATCGTCCCTGCTCGATGGCCTTGCGGGCGATGCGGTCCACCACGCCCGGCGCGATGAGCTTGATCCACTGCCCCACCTTGGCCCGCGCCGTCATCACCACCTGGCGCTGCCGCCCCGCCGCCGCGGCGACGGTCTGCCGCGCGCACTCCTGCGGCGTCATCACCTCCGCCTCGTGCACGGGGTTCACCTTGAGCGGCTTGCCGTCGGGCCCGTACGCGCGGGTGCGGATGCCCGTGCTCACAAAGCCGGGGTAGACCATCGTCACCGACACCCCCTGGTCCGCCAGCTCGATGCGGAGGGAGTCGAAAAAGCCGGCCATGGCGTGCTTGCTGGCGGCGTATCCGCTCCTCGTGGGCACCCCCGTGAGCCCGGTAAGGCTGCTGACGCCCACGATGCGGCCGCGGCTGCGCTTGAGGTGGGGGAGGGCGGCGTGCGTGCACCACACGCTTCCCATGTAGTTCACGCGCATCATGGCCTCGAACGGCGCCAGGTCCGTCACCTCGTCCAGGCGCGCCCACATGCTCACGCCGGCGTTGTTCACCAGCGTGTCGATGCGCCCGTACTCCTCCACCGTCCGCTCGATCAGCCGCCGGCACTGCGCCTCTTCACCCACGTCGGTGGGGACGGCGAGGGCGCGGCCGCCGCGGGCGCGGCAGTCGGCGGCGGCGGCCTCCAGCTTTGCGGCGTCGCGCGCGGCCAGCGCCAGCCACGCGCCCTGGTCCGCCAGCTGGAGCGCGATCTCCTTGCCGATGCCGTCGCTGGCGCCGGTGATCACCACCACGTTCTCGCGAAAGGGGGCGGCCATGGTCTCAGCTCTTGGGCGTGGCGTCGGAGCCCTCTTCCTCCTCCATCACCTCCATGATGGCCTGCATGAGCTGCGGCATGACCGCCGCCAGCCGCTCCTGCGTGATGCGCTGCGACGCCGCCATCAGCTCCGGCATGGTCTCCACCATCCGCTGGCCCACCGGAGTGCGGTAGAACGCCGTCATCCCGCGGATCTCTTCTTCGGTGTAGAGGTCCGCGTACATGCGGGTGAACTCCGGCTCCATGTCATCGAAGCTGAAGTGCTCGTCCATGAACTCGCGCAGCACCGTCTGCAACTCGGGCGTGAGCTCGCCCAGGCCACCCTGCTCCATCCCCAGCTCCAGGGCGCGGATGAAGTTCTCGCGCGTGCGGCTCACCTCCAGCAGCTCGCGGGCGGCCGCCAGCTCGCCGGCGGTGGGCTCCGGCTGCGCGGCGGCGGGCGCGGCGGCCAGCACCAGCGCCAGCAGCATCAACAATCTCTTCATCATGGGATCGCTCCAGCAGGGATGGGAGGATGGGGATCAGCCGCGGGCCGGCTGTGGCGCGAGGGGACGGAGCGCCGAAGGCTGGATGAATGGTAGCCGGGAGAAGGACGGCGGCGCCAGAGTTCGGTGCGAGATGGTGGGCCGCCCCCCTCCCCGGCCCTCCCCCAC
>DASQBH010000782.1:0-6479 GCA_035635315.1 Longimicrobium sp. | reverse complement strand
GGCGACGCGCAGGGCGGGTCGCCATCCCGCTCACCGGCCATCTCGGCCACCGAGCGGCGAAAGAGAAAAGCATTCTATCCCCGCCAGTAGTTGCTTATCATGGTCAGGGTGGACGATGGAGACGCGTCAACCCTTGGCGGGAGAGGGATCATGGCCAACAACTGGAGTTCGCGAAGCCGGGCGGTGCGAGGCCTTTCGGTCGCCGGGATCATCTGCCTGCTGTCCGCATGCGGGCGGGACGGGCCCACGGAGGCGGGTCCCCTGGCGCATCCCGCCGCGCCCTCCCTCCTCGTGAACCCGCTCTGCTCCACCTACAACACGCTCCACCAGTCCGACACCATCACCACGCCGGTGACGTGGACGCTCAGCGGCAGTCCGCACCGGGTGACGGGAACCGTCACCATTGAGCCGGCCGGAAGGCTCACCATCGAAGAGGGCGCCATCGTCTGCTTCCTTCCCGGCGCGGGGCTGCACTCCACCGGCGGGCGGCTGGTGTCGCGCGGGTTGGCCACCGCGCCCGTCGTGCTTACGGCGTACGATCCGGCGCAGGGGTGGAACGGCGTGAACCTGGAGGGCTCGCCCTCGGTGACCAGCTACATCACCCATTCGCGGGTGGAGTACGTCGCCCTCAACTACACGGCCATCGCCTCCGACGACCATCGCCTGCAGATCGACAGCACGGTGGTGCGGCAGAGCGGCGCCGGGGTGCGGCTGGACAGGGGTCCGTCGCGCTTTACCTGGTCGCGCGTGGACACCACCACCAACCGCTTCGCCGCCGCCCTGACGCTGGGAGACAGCAGCCGGGCCGAGCACCTGACGATCACCGGTGCGGCCGGGGTCGGGCTGCTGATCGAGGGAAGCGCGAGAATCAACGTGCTGGGCGGCCGCATCGAGGGGAGCGGCGGCACGGGGATCGTCGCGCCGCACGAAACCGGGATCGTCTTCGCCAACCCCGTGCGGGTGGTGGGCGGGCTGAGCTATCCCATCGAAACGACCCCCGCCCTGCTGCAGCGCCTGTACAGCTCCGTCGCCGCGACCCAGGACAGCCTGAAGGGGAACGCCCGCGACACGGTGATCATGCTGGGCGGTACGCTGGAGGCCCCGCTGTACGTGCGCGCGGGGCTCCCCTGGCACGTCAAGGCGCAGCTCGTCGTGGGTGACGGCGGGGTGCTGCACGGCGAGCCCGGCTCGCGGCTGGTGATGGACGAGGATGTGGACATCCTGGCCGTGGCCGATGGGCGCCTGCGGCTGCGCGGCTCGCAGACGGATCCCGTGGTGCTTACCGCCGACGACCCCGCGCGCGGGTGGGGCGGCATCGACCTGTTCAGCGTCCCCGCCCAGCGCAGCTACATCACCAATGCGCGCGTGGAGCACGTGGAGTTCGGCCAGGTGGCCGTCGACGACGGCGGCAGCCACCCGGTCCGCATCGACAGCGTGGTGCTGCGGCAGACCGGCGCCGCGGTGCGGCTGTGGTCCGCCGGGTCGCGGCTCACCTTCAGCCGCGTCGACACCACGCTGACCTCGTACCTCCCCGCGGTGGAGCTTGCGGCCGACGCCGTCCTGGAGAGCACGCTCATCCGCGCCTCGTCCAACGCCGGCGTGGCGATCCATTCCGACACGGTGCAGGTGGAGTCGTGCGAGGTGCGGGGAAGCGTGCTGTACGGCATCGTTCTCTACGCGACCGCACCCGTGCACAACTGCAACCTGGTGGACAACGGCACGGGCCTCTACAAGACGGGGATCGATACCGCCGACGCGACGGGCAACTGGTGGGGTGACGCAGGCGGCCCCACCGCGCCCGGCGCCAACGGCGTGACCGGCCCCGTGACGTACACCCCCTGGCGCACCACGCCGTACGTGCTGCCGTACGTCCCGTAGTCCGGCATCCGGCGGCTGTAATGGCCGTACCGGATCCGGAAAAAGATTGGGGGTACAGAGGAACAGACAACAGCCGGAGGAACAGAGACGAACCGGTTTCTCTGTTCCTCTGGCTGTTGTCTGTTCCTCTGTACCTTTCGCCGTTTGTCTTTGCGGATTCGGGAGAAGGCACAGGGTGCCGCGATACGGGCGATCAGGGCGCGTCGCCGTCCAGCTCGCGGGTCATCTCGATCATGGTGCGGCGAAAGCCGGCGCGGGCGAACAGGCGTTGCGCGGACTCGTTGCGCTCCGCCGTGGAGAGCACGCACCGGGGCGAGCCGCGGGACGCGAGCGCCGCCAGCGTGGCGTCCAGCAGCATCCGTCCCACGCCGCGCGCGCGGTGCACGGGATCGACCACGATGTCGTACAGCACCCCCGCCGGCCCCCGCAGCGCCATGTAGTCGTTCCCCTCCACCCCCGCGTAGGTGTAGCCCAGCACCTCGCCGTCCCGCTCGGCGACGAGGACGACGATGTCCGGCTTCGCGAGTTGCGTCCCCAGGTACGCGGCGTACAGCTGCTCCGTCTCGGGCCCGGCGGCGATGAAGCGCAGCGGGTCGAAGTCGTGGTGAATCCGCACCAGGAGCGCGCCCAGCCGGCCCAGGACCGGCAGGTCGGCGGGCGTCGCGGGGCGGATGGTGGCGGCCGGTGCGTCGGAGGGCGGCATGGGATGGACGGCTGCGGGGGTCAGGATGCGGGCGAGGCGGCGGCTTCGACGCGGTAGCGCAGCCAGAGGACGTCGTCCGCGCGCCGCTCCACGGACTCGAGCGCCAGCCGGTACGGCGTGGCATCGTCGCCGTCGACGTCGAAGAGCGCGGGGGTGCCGATGCGTCCGTCCGCCACCGGGGCGATCAGCAGGCTCACCTCGTCGATCAGCCCCGCGCGCAGCATTCCGCCGTTGATTCGCCCTCCGCCCTCCAGCATCAGCGTACGCACGCCGAAGCGCTCCCCGATCTTCTCCAGCGCCAGCGGCAGGTCCACGTCGCGCGCGCCCGCCAGCAGGTACGATACGCCGCGCTCCCGCAGCGACGCGAGGTACTCGTCCGAGACTCGCTCCGAGAGGATGGCGACGACGTGGTCGCCGTCGACGTCGCCGCTCTCCCACGCCAGGCGCCCGCTGGCGTCGAGGGCGAACGCGAAGGAGTCGTGCTCCCCCGGCGCGCGAAAGTCCTCGCGGGGCGCGCCATGGTGCTCGCGCGCGACCTCGGCGTCGGAGCGCACGCCTCCCGCGAACGGCTCCATGGTGATCCGCCCGCAGATCCACCCGTCCGGCTCGTAGCCGGCGTGCACCTGCTCGTACTGCCGCCGCCCCTCGGGCGAGATCGGCCAGCCGGTGACGTCGATCCGCCCATCCACCGACCCCATCATGTGGCAGATCACCCGCGGGCGGCGCGCCGCCGAGGTCGAGTCCGTCATCGGTCCACCGTCGCCATCTGCCTGGGATTGTAGCGCGGTCCGGCGATCTTGCCGGGCGCCAGCGCGTCGTCCAGCGCCGCCATCTCCTCACCCGTCAGCCGCACGTCCGCCGCGCCCACGTTCTCCTCCAGGTACGTCCGCCGCTTGGTGCCGGGGATGGGGACGATGTCCGGGCCCCGGTGCAGCAGCCAGGCGAGCGCGATCTGCCCCGGCGCCACGCCTTTCTTCGATGCCAGCTCGCGCACGGCGGACGCGGCGCGCACGTTGGCGTCGAAGTTCTCGCCCTGGTAGCGCGGGTCGCCGCGGCGATAGTCGCCCTCCGGGTACTCCTCGGCGCGCTTCACGGCCCCGGTAAGAAAGCCGCGCCCCAGGGGCGCGAAGGGAACCAGGCCGATCCCCAGCTCGCGCAGCAGCGGGATGATGCGCGGCTCCAGGTTGCGCTCCCACAGCGAGTACTCGCTCTGCAGCGCGGAGATCGGGTGCACGGCGTGCGCGCGGCGGATGGACTGCTCGCCCGCCTCGGAAAGTCCCAGGAAGCGCACCTTTCCCTCGCGCACCAGCTCCGCCATCGCGCCCACGACGTCCTCGATCGGCACGGCGGGGTCCACGCGGTGCTGGTAGAGGAGGTCGATGCGGTCGGTGGCGAGGCGGCGCAGCGAGCCCTCGACGGCCTCGCGGACGTGCTCCGGACGGCTGTCCAGCCCCGTCATGGCACCGTTCTCGATCCGGAAGCCGAACTTGGTGGCGATGACCACGCGGTCGCGGGCCGCCCCGCCGAGCTCGCCGAGTGCGCGGGCCAGCAGCTCCTCGTTCACGAACGGCCCGTAGACCTCGGCCGTGTCCAGGAAGGTGCATCCCAGCTCGACGGCGCGGTGAATGGTGGCGATGGACTCGCGCTCGTCGCGCTCCTCCACCGTGCCGTACGCCTGGCTCATCCCCATCAGCCCCAGGCCGATGGACGAGACGGCGAGCCCCTCCGTGCCGAGTGTGCGTGTATCCAGCATGTCGATGTCCGTGTTGAACATGATCGCGAGCGCGTCAGTGCGCGCCCGCCTGGTACTGCTCGTCGGCGACGTGCTCCATCCAGTCGACCGCCTTGCCGTCCAGCGCCTCCTGGATGGCGATGTGCGTCATCGCCGTGGTGGCGGTGGCGCCGTGCCAGTGCTTTTCGCCGGGCGCGAACCACACCACGTCGCCGGGGCGGATCTCCTCCACCGGCCCGCCCTCGCGCTGCGCCCAGCCGCAGCCGGCGGTGACGATCAGCGTCTGCCCCAGCGGGTGGGTGTGCCAGGCGGTGCGGGCGCCGGGCTCGAAGGTGACGGCGTTGCCGGCCGCCCGCGCCGGCGCGCTCGCGGGGAACAGCGGATCGATCCGCACCGTGCCGGTGAACCAGTCCGCCGGCCCCGTTCCGGACGGCTGCGAGCCCGCTCGCCTGATGTCCATCGTCGTCTCTCCCTGGATGAAAACGCGCTGTGGCTGGCCGCGTCAGCCCTGCGTCCCCAGCCACTCGAAGCGGTACGCCAGTTCCGGTCCCCCGTCTCCCTCGTACGCCAGCTGCGCGACCAGGAGCGCGAACGGCTCCACGTACCGTGCGATCCGCAGGGGTCCCGCGTCCACCGGGTCGAAGCCCACGTCGCGGATGAGCGCGGCGGCGGCCTCGTTGGCGTCCGCATGGTCTCCGCAGTAGACCAGGCTGGGGCGGGAGGCGCCTGCGCGGCCCTCGAACACGCCGAACAGCACCTCGCTGGGCACGCTGCCGAATGCGGAGACGACCCGCGCCCCGGGCACCTTCTTCGCCAGCTCCTCCGCGCCGCTGGAGGTGTGGGCGACGACGAGCGCGGTATCGTCGTCGTTCATCGGCAGCGAGCAGGTCACGACGACCTTGCCCGACAGGTCGCCGGCCTGCTTCAGCGCGTCGTCCAGGCGCGACCAGTGCACGGCTAGCAGAACGACGTCCGCTCCCTCGGCCGCCTGGGCCGGCGTGCCGGCGCGCGCGTTCCCGCCGGCGTCGCGCGCCAGCCGCTCCAGCTTTTCCCGGTCGCGCGAGTAGCTGAAGACCACCTCGTGCCCGGCCCGCGCAAAGAGCGTCCCCAGCTTGCTCCCCATCAGTCCTGATCCCAGGATCCCGATCCGCATGTCCTCACCTCCGCTGGTGGTCCGATAGCTTCGCCCGGGCTGGCTCTTGATCCCGAATCCGCAAAGAGAGTGGCTTACCTATGACTTCCTGAGGGAGGCGCCGCGCCTGACTCGCTGCTACGAAAGCAATTTGGCGCCGACCGAAGGACCTGGCCGGCAGAACGAATGGGCTGGATCGCAACTACGGATCTGGCTCCATCATGTCCGAGAGTAGATCCTTCGGTCGCGCGCAACCGGTTGTGTATCTTTGAGTTCCCCGTGTGCGCTCCCTCAGGAAGTCAATCGCTTGCGTCAGAATTCGGAAACGTAGACACACTCTGAGGAAGCGCCCACCCTGACACGGGTTTGGCTGGATGAGGCTTTCCTCCGTTTCTCTGCTGCTCTGCGTGCCACGGTTTTGCCGGAGCCAGTATTACATGGGATGCAAGCTAGCGAAAGGTGATCGGCGGATAAATCAGATCGCGGTAATCAGGCTGATAAGCTGACGTTCGCAATCGGCCGGGGCGACGCGCGAAGGGCGGGGCTCCGGCTGGAGCCCCGCCCTTTCACGGCGGTCCGCTTACGCTCGGGCGCGCTTACGGCAGCGTGGCCGGACGGGACACGGAGGAGATCGTCGCGACCCGGGTGGGCGCGGTCTGGAGCTGGAAGTTGGTGGGAATCTTGATGAAGCTGATGGGCTGGGGGAACGCCGCCATCCCGTACTGCGGGAACAGATCGGTGGTGCCCCAGTCCTGGTTCCCCGCCGCGGTAAGCACCGCGTTGAAGTACGGATACCAGGCCCCGCCCGCGGCCGACGGCGTGGGCGTGTTCCACGAGATCACGTACGACAGCCCGTCGCGCACGAAGGCGATGCCGTTCTGCGACGTGCTGAGCGAGCCGCCCTTGTACCCCTGGTACACCCCGTTGGCGGCGTCCAGTGTCGCCACCCGGTCAAAGCCGTGGAACCCCCACGCCTGCGCCAGCCCCGGGTCCGACGAGGCGGCCGCCGCGTTGGCCAGCATGGAGGTGACGGT